>JBEHYF010000068.1:0-27476 GCA_048498315.1 Actinomycetota bacterium | reverse complement strand
CCACCCGCACCCGCCGGGCCACCCGCACCCGCCGGGCCACCCGCACCCGCCGGGCCACCCGCGGCACCGGGCCGCCGGCGCGGCGCCGTCCGGCGGTCGCCGCCGACCTGGGAGAGGAGGAACGGTGACCTGGCTGCACCACCGGCTCGACGGCGCCGAAGACGCGCCGGTCCTCGTGCTCGGGGCCTCGCTCGGCACCACGCTCGACCTGTGGGAGCCGCAGCTTCCGGCGTTCACGGCGTCGTGGCGGGTGCTGCGGTACGACCTGCCGGGGCACGGCGGCTCGGAGCCCTTCCATGGCGGCGTCGAGGACATCGCCGACGCGGTCGTCGCGCTGCTCGACCGGCTCGGGGCCGGCCGCGTGGCGTACGCGGGCGTGTCGATGGGCGGCGCGGTCGGCACGACGCTGGCGCTGCGCCACCCGGACCGGATCGGCCGCCTGGCGCTGTGCTGCACGTCGGCCCGGTTCGGCGACCCGGCGGGCTGGCACGAGCGCGCCGCGCGGGTCCGCGCGGGCGGCCTCGACCCGCTCTTCGAGACGTTCCTCGGCCGCTGGTTCACGAAGGGGTACGACGGGCCCGGCGTCGAGGCCACCCGCGCCATGCTGGCGGCCGTCGACCCGGAGGGGTACGCGGCGTGCTGCGAGGCGCTGGCGGCGTTCGACGTGCGCGACCGGCTCGGGGCCGTGCGCGCGCCGACCCTCGTCGTGGCGGGGAAGGAGGACGTGGCGACCCCGCCCGCGCACGCGGAGGAGCTCGCCCGCGGCATCCCGGACGCGACCCTGACGGTGGTGCCCGGCGCCGCCCACCTGGCCAACCTGGAGCGCCCGGGGCCGGTCACCGACGCGATCGCCGGTCACCTGGCGGCCGCCGCCGGGACGTGACCCGGGCGTCGGCCGGGCACCGGGCGCGGCGTGGCACGCGACGACGCCGCCCGAGCCGCCGGGGCCGCGGAACGGCGCCCGTCCCGTCGAGATGAAGACATCCGCCCATCGAGAGGCAGGACATCGTGAGCGAGGGAATGCAGGTGCGCCGCGAGGTGCTCGGTGACGCGCACGTCGACCGCGCCCAGGCGCGCACGACGGAGTTCACCGCCGACTTCCAGGACTTCATCACGCGGTACGCGTGGGGGGAGATCTGGACGCGGCCCGGTCTCGACCGCCGGACCCGCAGCTGCATCACCCTGACCGCGCTCGTCGCCCGCGGCCATCTGGAGGAGCTGGCGATGCACGTCCGGGCGGCCCTGCGCAACGGCCTCACCGTTCACGAGATCAAGGAAGTACTGCTGCAGACCGCGGTATATTGTGGCGTCCCGGCGGCCAACGCCGCGTTCGCCGTGGCGCAGCGGGTGCTCGCCGAGGACGGTGTGATCACGAAGGGTGACTGATCGATTCGCTCGGTGTTCGCACAGAGCGTAATCTGTCGCTCGCACTCCGTGACATTGCGGAGTGTGGTCGAGTTCCCCGACCCCCCAGGGAACCGCGGGCACGGGAGATAGGGTCATGCACGTGGCAGAGGCTGAGCGCAGATTCCAGCAGCTCTACAACGACGTCGAGGCCATCTACGGCATCCTGTCGTCGATCGAGAAGAAGCAGAGCGCCTTCGACGGGCGGCTGCGGACGATGAATACGACCGTGGCGTCGATCTGGACGACGCAGCAGCGCCACGACGAGCGGCTGAACGACCTCGACACCGCCGTCCAGGTCATCGGCGAGCAGGTGAAGGAGATCCGCGTCACTCAGGCGCGCCACGACGGCCGCTTCACCGCCCTCGAGAACCGGTTCGCCCAGGTCGATGATCGGTTCGCGCAGATCGACGAGCGGTTCGGGCAGATCGACGAGCGGTTCGACCGGCAGGACGCCCGGCTGGACGAGTTCGGCGCGCGGCTCGACGCGCACGACCACAAGCTCGACCTCATCCTCGAGGCGCTGCGCGGCGACGCGGCCTGATCGGGCCGTGACCTGATCGGGCGGTGGGCGCCCCGGCACGCGTGAACCGTGCCGGGGCGCCCGTCTATCGTTGGGGACGGTTCGAGGAGGCGCAGGCCGATGGGCAGCACGCGGCGGCCGCCCAGCGTGGCGGGCAAGGTGATGGCGATCCTCGAGGCGTTCGCCCCCGGCGAAGTCCGCCTCACCCTCACCGAGATCTGCCGCCGCGCCGGCCTCCCGCTCGCGACGGGGCACCGGCTGGTCCGCGAGCTGACCGACGGCGGCTTCCTCGAACGCCTGCCCGACGGCTCCTACCGGGTCGGCATGCGGCTGTGGCGCATCGGCGCGCAGGCCTCGGCCGCCTCCGGGCTGCGCGAGCTGGCCCTGCCGCACATGGAGGAGCTGTACGAGGTCACCCACGAGAACGTCCAGCTCGCGGTGGTCAGCGGCGACAAGGCGCTGTACATCGAGCGGCTGCGCGGCCCGCGCTCGGTGCCGATCGTCACCCGCGTCGCCTCCGAACTGCCACTGCACTCGACGGGAGTGGGGAAGGTGCTGCTGGCGTTCGCGCCGCCGGACTACATCGAGCGTGTCCTCAGCGGCGGGCTGGAGCGCTACACCCGCCACACCATCACCGACCCGGAGCGGTTGCGCGACTGTCTCGCGGAGATCCGGCGTTCGGGATACGCGGTGACCCGAGAGGAGATGACCCTGGGGTCCTGCTCGGTCGCCGCGCCGGTCCGCGACGTCGACGGCGGAGTCCTCGCCGCGCTGTCCCTGGTGACCCGGCGGCAGAGCGCCGACCTGCGGCGGCTGGTTCCGGCCGTCGTCGCGGCGGCCGGCGCGCTGTCGGAGGACGTCGCCGCGCACGGAGGTTCCGCTGAATGGAAAGACTTCGCCTGAGCGGCCGCCGCCGGGCGGGAGGATTACCCCCACATGCGAAGGAAGGTCACAGATGCGCACGCAAGTGGCGATCGCCGGTGCCGGGCCGGCCGGTCTCCTGCTCTCCCACCTCCTGCATCTGCGCGGCATCGACTCGGTGGTGCTGGAGAGCCGGGATCGCGCGTACGTGGAGAAGCGCCAGCGGGCCGGGATGCTCGAACAGGGCACGGTCGACGTGCTACGCGCCAGCGGCGTCGGGGAACGGCTCGACCGCGAGGGCCTCACCCACCACGGCCTGGAGCTGCGGTTCGGCCGCGCCGGCCACCGCATCCCGCTCAGCGAGCTGACCGGCGGGAAGACGGTGACCGTCTACGGCCAGACCGAGATCGTCAAGGACCTCGTCGCGGCCAGACTGGCCGCCGGCGGCGACATCCGGTTCGAGGCGGAGGTGCTGTCGGCCGACCCGTCCGCGCCGTCGGTGACGTTCCGGCAGAACGGCCGGACGCACACGCTGGACTGCGACTTCATCGCCGGCTGCGACGGCTTCCACGGCGTGTGCCGGTGGGCGGTCCCCGCGCCGGAGGTCTTCGAACGCGAGTACCCGTTCGCGTGGCTGGGCATCCTCGCCGACGTCCCGCCCTCCACCGAGGAGCTCATCTACGCGCACAGCGAGCGCGGGTTCGCCCTGCACAGCCTCCGCTCCCCGAAGATCAGCCGGCTGTACCTTCAGGTCGACCCTTCCGACGACATGGCGAACTGGCCCGACGAGCGCATCTGGGCCGAGCTGCGGGCGCGGTTCGCCACCGACGACGGCTGGGAGCTGAAGGACGGGCCGATCCTCGACAAGGCGATCACGCCGATGCGCAGCTTCGTCGCCGAGCCGATGCGGCACGACAAACTGTTCCTCGCCGGCGACGCCGCGCACATCGTGCCGCCGACCGGCGCCAAGGGCCTCAACCTCGCGGTCGCCGACGTCACCGTGCTCGCCGAGGCGCTGGGCGCCTGGTACGAGTCGGGATCCACCGTGCTGCTCGACGCCTACTCCGCGACCTGCCTCCAGCGGGTCTGGCGGTGCGAGCACTTCTCCTACTGGATGACCACCCTCCTGCACCGCCCACCCGGGCAGGACGCCTTCGACCACCGGTTGCAGCTGTCCTACCTCGACTACGTCGTTTCGTCGCGGGCCGCCGCGACGACGCTGGCCGAGAACTACGTGGGCGCGGCACCGCAGGGAAATCGCTTGAGCGGCGCGGCGGGGGCTGCCTAGCGTGTGGCAATGGTCCCGGTCACCCATCTCCTCACGTTCGCGCTCGCCGCCTTCGTCATCATCGTCATCCCCGGGCCGAGCGTGCTGTTCGTGATCGGCCGCGCGCTCGCCCACGGTCGCCGCACTGCGCTGGTCTCCGTCGTCGGCAACGAGGCCGGCGCGCTGGTGCTGGCGGGGGCGGTGGCGCTGGGCGTGGGCACCGTGGTGGAGCGATCCGTACTGATCTTCACCGTGGTCAAGCTCGCGGGCGCGGCGTATCTGGTCTTCCTCGGCGTACGGGCGCTGCTGCGCCGCGGCGCGCACGCCGACTTCGGTGTTCCCGCCGGTGACCGGGGTGGCTGGCGGGCGGGTCTCGACGGCTTCCTCGTCGGCGTCGCCAACCCCAAGACGGTGGTCTTCTTCGCCGCGGTGCTGCCGCAGTTCGCCGATCCGATGCGCGGCCACGTTCCGGCGCAGATGTTCGCGCTCGGCCTGGTCTTCGTGCTGATCGCGCTGGTCTGCGACTCGCTGTGGAGCCTGGCCGCGAGCGGCGCGCGGGTCTGGCTCGGGCGCTCCCCCCGGCGGCTTCGCATGATCGGCGGTACGGGCGGCGTCGCCATGATCTGCCTCGGCCTCGGGATCGCGCTCACCGGCCGCAAGGACTGACCGGGCGGGCCGACGGGCCGCGCGGTGCCACCGGCCGCACCGGAGGGCCGCCGGCACCCGCGGGTGCCGGGATGCCGCGCGCCGGGGCTCCGCGGGTGCCGGGACGCCGCCCGCCCGTGACCGTCGCCGGCCGCGCCTACCTTGAGAACGGGCCCCCGGGTACGGGCGGCGACGGGCGGGCGCCGGCGTCGGTGACCGGTGCGGCGCCGCCGGTGAACCTCACCAGCTCCTCTCCGTACAGCACGCGCCCGGGGAAGGGGTCGCCGGCGGCGCGGCGGGTCAGCCCGGCGACCGGCGGGGCGCTCCGCCCGGCGACGAGGATCAGGTTGCCGAACCGGCGCCCGCGCAGCACCGCCGGATCGCCGATGAGGCACACCTCGGGAAACACCGACCGCAGCGTGGCGACCTGGCCACGGATGAAGGACAGCGGCGCGCCGTCGGTCGCGTTCGCCGCGTAGTACCCGCCCGGGCGCAGCGTGTGCGCCACCGCCGCGGCGAACTCCACCGTCGTCAGGTGCGCCGGACACCGCCCGCCCGCGTACACGTCGCCGACCACCAGATCGAACGCCTCCTCCGGCGCCCGTTCGAGGACCGCGCGTGCGTCGCCGGTGCGCACCCGGATCCGCCAGGAACGGTCCCACGGCAGCCTGCGGCGCACCAGGTCGACCAGTGCGGCGTCGACCTCCACGACCTGCTGGGACGAGCGGGGCCGGGTGGCGGCGACGTATCGCGGCAGGGTCAGCGCGCCGCCGCCGAGGTGCAGGACCCTCAGCGGCCGGCCGGGCGGCGCGGCCAGGTCGGCGAGATGCCCGATGCGCCGGACGTACTCGAACTCCAGGTACGCCGGGTCGTCCAGGTCCACGTGCGACTGCGGCGTGCCGTCGAGGAGGAGCGTGAAGGCGCGGCGGCGGTCCGGGTCCGGAACCAGCTCGGCGGTGCCAGAGTCGACGGCCTCCACCGTCCCGCGGTCGCGCTTCCGATGTGCCATCGCCTGACCCTAACCGCCCGCCGGTCCTCATTAATCAGTCGATACCCCCACTCAAGATCGCGTATTGTGCGTGCTGCCAGAAAAAGGGGCCGCGGTGGCGAAGCTGAACCAGATCACCGCCGTTGAGAAGGGCATCAAGAGCGGGACGCTGCGCGACCTGACCGACGTCCACAACAGCCTGCAGAAGCCGGCGCGGCTGTCCGGCATCTCGCGGACCTACCAGCCCAAGGACGAGGAGGGCGAGCAGAGCCGGAGTCCACGCGGGTGCAGGTCAAGGCCGACGAGGTCATCCGGCGCACCTCCGAGATCCTGACCCGGCTGTTCGACGTCACCGCGACCAAGGACTGGGCGAACTGCACGGCCGCGGCGGACGTCGTCGTCGACGGGCGGACGCTGCTGCGCCAGGCGCCCGTCACATACCTGCTCTTCCTGGAGAAGCAACTCGCCGACCTGCACGCGTTCGTCAAGAAGCTGCCGGTACTGGACGCCGCCGAGTCGTGGACGTTCGAACGCGCTCGATGATGGTGCCGTTGGCCTGGCCTCCGCCCTCGCACACGGTCTGCAGGCCGTACCGGCCGCCGGTGCGCTCCAGCTCGTGCAGCAGCGTGGTCATGAGCCGGGCGCCGGTCGCGCCGAGCGGGCGGCCCAGGGCGATCGCGCCGCCGTCCGGGTTGGTGACCGCTTTCGCGAACGCCTCGTTAGGGACGTGTCGGCGGCCAAGGTCGCCGCCGTGGACGCGGCATACGCGGCCGCGCGGACGGCGCTGCAGGTGCACGGCGCGATCGCCTACACCGGCGAGTACGACCTGTCCCCGTGGATCCGCAAGACACGGAGCCTGTACGCGGCATGAGGGACCCCGGCGTATCACCGCGGCAGGGTCTTCGGGTGATCGCCCCGGGGCCGGTGTTCTCGCCGGCCCCCGGTCGCACGCCGTCGTCCGCCGGACGGCCGGTCAGCCCTCCACCCACACGATCCACTTCTGGAACGCGCCGCCGTTGCACGGCAGGGTGTAGACATCGCCGTTCGCGTTGCTGTCGAGACACCGGCCGGTCTGGAAATCGCGGATCGTACGGTCGGCGGCGAAGTACCACGTCTGGAATCTCCCGCCGTTGCAGGCGAGGGTGTACACGTTCCCCGCGAAGTCGCTGTCCAGACACCGGCCGGTCAGGCGATTGACGACGGCGCCCCGCGATCCCGGACGCCAGAGCTGGGCGGCACCGGCGGTGCACGTCTGGGTGGTGACGGTGGGGCCGCCTTCCAGGCACCGCCGGGTCTGCACGTCCTGCAGCAGCGCGGTGGACACCTCGTGCAGCCGGCCCGCCGTCCGCCTCGGGGCGGAGGCGAGCAGCCGGTTGAGCCGGATCGGCCGGGCCGGCGCGGGGAGCGGGCGCACGCCCGCGGGCGTCGCCGCCGGCCGGGACGCCGTGGTGTCCGGTCTCGCCGGGGTGCGGGCCGGTCCGGGCACCGGCGGCCGCGTCGCGTGCGCGGGCATGGCGGCGCCCATGCTCATCAGCGCCGCCGTGGCCGCGGCGAGCGCGCACGCCGGCCGGCGGCCGTACCGGACCATGTTCCTACCGTGCATCGATCCCCCCGTGATTTCGCGCGTGCCGCCATTGCGAAGAATGCCGCGTCGCGGTTTTCGCCGAACGGATACGGGCCGACGATCATTCGCCCGGCGGTCACCTGAGAAATGGATTTGTCCGGCGCGTTGCGCGCCTGTTCGCCGGTGATTTTCTCAGGTGGAGATCATTCGGTGCGCGCGTTCGGCGTAAAGGAAGGTGCACGATCGTTCAATGGCCGGGTAGCGCGGGGCGACGGCCACCGGCCCGCCCGGTTGGCGGAGGCGGTCCGCCGCGTTGCGCCACCGGTTCGCCCGGTTCCCGGGGCAGAAACGTCCTGTCGCCATCGACGGCCCGCCCGGTTCCCGGGGCCGGTCGGCTCCAGTTCGGGCGCGGCCCGCTTCCAGGGCGTCCGTCATTCGCCGCCGTGGCCGCCTGCGCCGTCGCTCCCAGGGGAGGGGCCGGCGCGGCTCTCGCCTTCCGGCACCCCGACCGTCGGCGAGCCGGCGGCCGCCTCGGCGACGACGCCCCTCGATGAGCTCCCGGCAGGCGGGCAGGTCGTCGATGACCGCGACGACCTGGCCGGAGGCCAGCACGCCGAGGCCGGCGCGCCGCATCGCCAGGCCGTCGCGGAGCATCCGGCGCCATGTCATGCCGGACACGTGCCGGAACCGCGCGGCGTTGCGCGCCGCGCGGACCAGGCCGGTGACGGCGCCAGCGCGTTCGAGGGCGTCGACCAGGTCGGTGCGCAGCACTGTGTGCCCGCGCCGCCCTCGCCGCTCTGGACGAGCGCCGCGTCGGTGCCCCAGGGCGCGCAGTCGGTGAAGCTCGACCGCGGCGGCGACCTGCTCGACCGTCATCTCCTTCCCGACCGCCCCCGCGGGGTGCCCGGGTGGCCGTGGCGGAGCTGGTCGCCCGGGCGGCCCCGCCCGAGCCGGTGTACGGGGCCTGACCGCGGGAGGCCGGTGATACCTCCCGGCTGGGGGTGGACGCGGCATTGGCGGCGGTGAGCCGCCATATGCCAGACATGGGTGGGTTATAGTTAGTTAGCGATAACCAAATTTAGGCGATGACTCAGGAGCACTTCCACCTATGACAACGGCCGCCCCCGCCTCGGCACGGGCCGCCCGCGAACCGGCGGATCACCGGGCGCTCGGCCCGGCGTACAAGTGGATCGCACTGTCGAACACGACCATCGGCGTGCTGATGGTCATGATCAACCAGTCGATCGTGCTCATCGCGCTGCCGGACATCTTCGACGGCATCGGCCTCGACCCGCTTCAGCCGGGCAACACCAGCTACCTGCTGTGGATGATGATGGGCTTCATGGTCGTCACCGCGGTGCTGGTGGTGTCCTTCGGCCGGCTCGGCGACATGTTCGGCCGCGTCCGCATGTACAACCTCGGCTTCGCGGCGTTCAGCCTTTGTTCGGTCCTGCTGTCGGTCACGTGGATGCACGGGACCACGGCGGCGCTGTGGCTGATCATCTGGCGCATTCTCCAGGGCATCGGCGGCGCGCTGCTGTTCGCCAACTCCACCGCGATCCTCACCGACGCGTTCCCCCCGAACAAGCGCGGCATGGCGCTCGGCATCAACGCCATCGCGGGCATCGCCGGCTCGTTCATCGGGCTCGTGCTCGGCGGCGTGCTCGGCCCGGTGAACTGGCACTACGTCTTCCTTGTCTCGGTGCCCGTCGGCGTGTTCGGCACCTTCTGGGCCTACATCAAGCTGCGCGACACCGGCGTGCGCCGCAAGGCCCGGATCGACTGGTGGGGGAACCTGACCTTCGCCGTCGGTCTGATCGCAGTTCTGGTTGGCATCACATACGGCATCCAGCCGTACAAGAATCACACCATGGGATGGACCAACCCGTGGGTGCTGGCCGCGCTGATCGGCGGCGCGCTCGTCCTGTGCGTCTTTCTCTACATCGAGACGAAGATCGCCGAGCCGCTGTTCAACCTGTCGCTGTTCCGCAACCGCACCTTCTTGATGGGGAACGTCGCCAGCCTGCTGACCGCGCTCGGCCGCGGTGGCCTGCAGTTCATGCTCATCATCTGGCTGCAGGGCATCTGGCTGCCGCTGCACGGCTACAGCTTCGACCGCACCCCCCTGTGGGCCGGCATCTACATGATCCCCCTGACGGTCGGCTTCCTGGCGTCCGCTCCGCTGTCCGGCATGCTGTCGGACCGCTGGGGCGTGCGGAAGTTCACCGTGGGCGGCGCCCTCGTGACGGCGGGCAGCTTCGTCTTGCTGCTGGCCATCCCCGTGGACTTCTCCTATTGGGTGTTCGCCGTCCTGCTGGTGGTCAACGGCCTCGGCTCGGGCATGTTCGCCTCGCCGAACCGCGCCGAGATCATGAACTCGGTGCCGGCCGACCAGCGCGGCGTCGGCTCAGGAATGACCGCGACCTTCCAGAACTCCTCCATGGTGCTGTCCATCGGCATCTTCTTCAGCCTCATGGTGGCCGGCCTGGCGCGGAACCTGCCACCGGTCATGGCGCACGGGCTGACCGCCCAGGGCGTGCCCGGCCAGGCGGCACAGACCGTCGCGCATCTGCCCCCGATCGCGGTGCTGTTCGCGGCCTTCCTCGGGTACAACCCGATGCAGCAGTTGCTCGGCCCGGTGCTGCAGCACCTGCCGCCGTCCCACGCCGCCTACCTGACCGGGCGCGGCTTCTTCCCGCGCCTGATCACCCAGCCGTTCCACGACGGGCTCACCGTCGCGTTCTGGTTCGCCATCGCCGCCTGTGTCGTCGCCGCGATCGCCTCGATCTTCACCCAGCGGCGCAAGACGGCGCACCGGCGCACGGAGCACGAGTCGCTCGGCTCGGAGCTGGCCGGGGTCGCCGGCGAGGCGGGCATCGCGGTCGAGGAGCCGGTGGTGCCGGTGATGGTGCCCGATCGTCGGTCGAGCACCGAGCCGGTGCGGCCGGGCGGGCGCGGATCGGCGTCGTCCAACGGCAGGCACGGCCCGGCCATCGCCGGCCTCGTCCACGACGGCAGCGGCGCGCCGGTGGCCGGCGCCGCCGTCACGATCACCGGACCGGACGGGCACCAGCTCGGGCGGACCACGACCGGGCCCGACGGCCGGTACGTCATCGCCGTCACCCCGGGCGACCACCTCGTCATCGTGACCGCGCCCGGCCGGGTGCCGCAGGCCGCCACCATCGTCGTCGGCGAGTTCGCGGTGGTCCGCGACTTCCCGCTGGTCCTGGACGACGTGCCGCCGTCCGGAGAGCTGCACGGCGTGGTGCGCTCCCCGCAGGGCGTGCCGCTGGCCGGCGTCACCGCCGCGGTCACCGACGAGAATGGTGAGGTCGTGGCCACCACCGTGACCGGCCCGGACGGCGCCTACCGCGTCACCGGGCTGGCCGACGGGCACTACACGCTGGTCGCCGCCGGGCACCGCCCTGCGACCGTGACGGTCCAGGTCGGGTCCGCCGAGCCCGCCACGGTCCGCGTGGCGCTGGGCGAGTGAACGCCGCCCGCGAGCCCGGCGCCGGCGGCGCCGAGCCCGCGGAGGTGGCCGGCCGGCTGCGGATCGTGCTCAGCGGCATCAACCACAGGCTCCGCACCGACTGGCCCGACCACCTCACGCCGAGCCGGCTGTCGGCCCTGGTCACCATCGCGTCGGGCGGGCCGCTACCGGTCGGCGAGCTGGCCCGCCGTATGGCGGTCAGCGCGCCGACCGTGTCCCACATCGTCGAGGCCCTGGAGAAGCTGGGCCTGGTCGACCGGCGGCCCGACCCGCACGACCGCCGGGTCTGCCGCCTGGAGCTCAGCGGCACCGGCGACGAGCTGCTGGACGACCTGAGCCGGCGCACCACCGGCTTCCTCGCCGACCGCATCCGGCTACTGCCGGAGGAGCAGCGGTTCGCCCTCGCGGCGGCGCTGCCGGCGCTCGAAGCGCTGGCCGCCGCCCCCGAACAGCCACGACACGAAGGAACCCATCGATGACCGAGAACACGGCGCTCAGAGAATCGCTCACCGTCTTCGGGACGGTCCGGCGCACCGAGGGTCCTCCGGTCTCGGGCGCGGTCGTCACACTGGCCGACATGGCCGGCCGCAAGATCGGTTCGGCCTATACCGGCCCCGACGGCGAGTACCGGCTGCACGTCGCCACCGGGGGCACGTACCTCATCATCGCCTCCGCGGCCGGGCACGAGCCGATCGCCTCGCTGGTCGCGGTCGGCGACGGCACCGTGCGCCACGACATGACGGTCGCGGGCGTCGGCGGCCTGATCGGCATCGTCCGGGTGGCCGACACCCGCGAGCCGGTCACGGACGCCACGATCACCGTCACCGACGTGCAGGGCGACGTCGTCGGGACCGCGCGCACCGCGGCCGGCGGCGGCTTCTCCTTCATCAGCCTGCCCGAGGGCACCTACACGCTCGTGGTGTCGGCGAAGGGCCACCGGCCGGTGGCCGCGTCCGTGACGGTCCGGCAGGGCACCCAGACGCGCCAGGACGTTCTCCTGCGGACGCGCGGCACGCTGCGCGGCGAGGTCGTCCTGGGCGACCGGGTCTACGACGGCGCGCGCCTCACCCTGATGGACGAGACCGGGAGGATCGTCGGGACCGCCGTGAGCGACGCCGCCGGTGAGTTCTCCTTCGGTGACCTGGCACCCGGGACCTACACGCTGGTGGCCTCGGGTTACGGCCCGGCCGCCGTCCCCGTCCACATCGCCGGCGGCGGGTCCGCCGAGGCCGACGTCACGCTGACCGCCTGAAAGGGTCTGTTGTCGTGAATTCCGCGAACTCCACTCTCACGGCCCGGGTCATCGCCGCGGGCGGCTGGCCGGTCGAGCACGCGATCCTCACCCTCACCGACGCCGCCGGCCGGCAGGCCGGCCGGGCGACCGTCGACACGACCGGCCGGGCCGTGATCCCGGAGGTCACGCCGGGCGTGTACACGCTGATCATCTCGGCGGTGGGCCACCAGCCGGAGGCCCGCAGCGTCGTCGTCGGCGCCGGCGGGCTCGACCTCGGCACGGTCGAGCTCTCCGGCAGCGGCGGTCGCCGCCTGCCCGAGCCGGGCGTCTGGGACATCGACCCGATCCACTCATCGGTCCACGTCCGCGCCCGCCACATGGGCCTGGCCGGCGTGCGCGGCCGCATCACCGACTTCTCCGGCGAGGTCGTCGTCACCGACCCGGTGGAGAACTCCACGGTGGAGGTGACCCTGCGGGCCGCCAGCGTCGACACCGGCAACGCCGACCGCGACGCCCACCTGCGCAGCGCCGACTTCCTGCACGCCGACGCCTATCCCGACATCGTCTTCCGCAGCAAGGGGCTGCGGCCCCTCGGCGACGACCGGTGGGCGATGGACGGCGAGCTGACCATCCGCGGCGTGACCAAGCCGGTCGTGCTGGACACCACCTACCTGGGCACCGGCCCCGACCCGTGGGGCGGCGTGCGCTGCGGCTTCACCGCCGTCACCGAACTGACCCGCGACGAGTTCGCGATCGACTGGAACCAGGCCGTGCGCATCGGGGTCGCCATGGTCGGCGCCACCCTGCAGGTCGAGATCGACGTCGAGCTGGTACGCCGCTGACCTGCCCTACTACACGTCGTAGTACTGTTTCGGTCGACGCGAACGGGCAGGGGAGAGAGGCGTACGGGTGGTCGACGCACTTGCGGTGACGCTGATCGCCGTGGCCCTGGTGTTCGCCGGTCTGGCCCTGCTCATGACCGCGCTGAACCGCCGGGTCGGCGCCGCGCTGCTCGGCGCGGCGGCCGTCGGCGAGATGGGCCTGCTGGTCCAGGTGGTGTGGGCGATCGTCCGTATCGCCGGCGGCGGGCATCCGCAGGGCGGGCTGCCGGTGTTCATCGGATATCTCGCCGGGTCGCTGGTCATCCTGCCGGTCGCCGCACTGTGGGGGCTGGGCGAGCGCAGCCGCTGGGGCAGCGCGGTGGTGGCGGCCGGCTTCCTCGTCATGGCGGTGTTGATCGTGCGTATGCAGCAGGTGTGGCATGGCTGAAGCGAAACGGCCCACGACCGGGCCGGACACGCGACCGGGCGGGCCGGAAGGACGGCCCGGTGAGCCGGGAACGCGCGCGGCGGAGCGACCCGGCTCCCCGCCGTCCCGGCGGTCGGGGCCCGGGCGTCTCCTGATCGCGGTGTACGGCGTGTTCGCGCTCGCCGCGGGCGCGCGGGCCGCCGTGCAGATCGCCACGCGTTTCCACGAGGCCCCCGTCGCGTACCTGCTGTCGGCCTTCTCCGCCGCCGTGTACGTGCTGGCGACCGTGACGCTGAGCCGTTCGGGCCGCACCTCGCACCGCGTCGCCGTGGCCTCCTGCACGATCGAGCTGATCGGCGTTCTCGCGGTCGGCACCTACAGCCTCGCCGACCGGGCCGCCTTCCCCGACGCGACCGTGTGGTCCCTCTACGGCATCGGGTACGGGTTCGTGCCGCTGGTGCTGCCGGTGCTCGGGCTGGCCTGGCTGCGCCGCACCGCGATCCGCTGACGCAGGGCCGCGTCACACCCGTACGGACGCGGGCCGCCGTACGGATGGGGCCACCCGCCACCACCCGCCCGCGGGCGCCTGCTCCGCCCGCGCCGGACGGCCGTTCCTTCGGGCCGCCTGCTCCGCCCGCGCTGCGCAGCGGCATCCTCGCACCCGGCAGGCACGACCCGGCGCCCCGCGCATGGGCACGCCCGGCCGCCGATGGGTCTAAAGGCCCTCGGCGCGGCGCAGGCGGCGGGTGCCGAACACGCCGACCAGCGCCGGCATCCAGAAGGTCACGATGCGGAAGAGCAGGACGCCCTGCGCCGCCGGGCCGGCCGGCACGTGCACGACCGCCAGCGTGGCGATCAGCGCGGCCTCGGTGGGACCGACGCCCGCGGGCGTCGGCACCGCACCTCCCGCGGTGGCGCCGACGAGGTAGATCGCCAGCAGCGGGCCGAAGGCGCCGCCGCCGGTTCCCGGCACGGCCATCACGCTGACCGCGAAGGCCAGCGCGAGCGCGACCTGGGCCCCGGCCGACGCGGCGAGGGTCGTCGCCAGCGGACCGGGCCGGCCGAGCAGGTGCCGCAGGCTCCCGGCGACGCCGGCCACCGCGGCCCGTACCCGCCCGATCAGGCCGCCGCGCCGCCACGACAGGATCGCGCCCATCAGGACCGCGACCCCGCCGGCGCCGGCCGCCATCGGGACGGCCAGATGCGAGTGGCGTGCCAGGAGATGGTCGAGGCGGACGGCTGGGGCGTCGGCGCCGCCGAAGCGGCTCCACACGCCGACGGCGGCGACCAGCAGACCCAGCTTCGTCACCGCCCGCGCACCGCCCGCGGCCGCGATCGCGGCCGTCGCCTGGCATGTCGGGAGGCCGCGGCGGGTGAGGTACCGGCAGGTGATGGCCGCCGACCCGAGCCCGCTCGGGGTCAGCCGGTTCGCGGCGGCGCCCGCGAACTGGCTCAGCACGACCTCCCCGAGGTTGAGACGGCGGTCGCCCACGCCGTCGGCCGCGGCCCGCACGCCGAGCGCCGAGGCCAGGTAGTGCAGCGCCGTCAGGGCGGCGGCGAGCGGGACGAACGACCACTGGATCCGGCCGGCATCCCGGGACAGCCCGCCCAGCTTCTCCCAGGCACCGGCGTCGTCCAGGTCGGCCAGGTGCGCGCCGGCGGCCACCGCGCACAGCGCCGCCACGAGGAACGCGGTGACGATCCAGGTGCGTACCGGGAGCGCGGGGCCCTCGGGAGTGGCGAGGACCGCGTCGGGCCGGTCGGTGAGGAGGCCGGGCGGCCGGCGGCGGATGCGGGTGCGCGGGCTCATGACGTCACCGTTTCCCGCCGGGTCGACCGATGCTGGAACGGCGGGTGATCGGCTGCTGACGGCCCCGGGTGCACCAGGGGCCGGCGCTGGATGGTGCCTTCGATGGCGCTCGTCCTCGTCACTTCCGGCCGGTCGTCCACGGACCGGTGATGGGGCTCCGGTGCGCGCTGGTGCCGACCGGAGCGAGTCGGCAGGCGTCTTCGATGGTCCGCAGAACGCTGTAGTGGTCGATGGCCTCAGGATAGACGCCGGGCTTGATCAGGGCGCCGGAGAAGATCGTTGTGATCTTATTACGGGCCGAGCCGTCGTCTTCGTCGAAGGTGAGGATCAGCACGCTGTCGTGGGTCCTGGCCCACGTCATGTACGTGCCCAGGTGGTCGCGGATCCATGCGTCGCCGGTGGCGACCGGGCAGTCGTGCATGTCGTGGCACAGGTCCGGGATGACGAAGGCGACCGTGGGCAGGGCGGCGTAGTCGCGGGGGAAGGCCGTGAAGGGAAGGCTCACCGAGGTGGGCAGATCGGTGAAGTCGACCCACGGTGCGTGCTTGCGGGCGTACCGCCCGGCGCGGCATGCCGTGGAGCCCGGGTTCGGCAGCCCCTCCGCATAGCCGGTGAAGGTCAGCCCGGCGCCGAGCAGCTCGCCGCCGAGGTTCGGCGCCGAGAACGCGTGCGGGCACGAGTCGTCGGTCAGGCCGTGCGTCGATCCGGAGAACAGCGCGAGGTAGTTCGGCTCGCTCGGATGCCGGATCGCGTAGGAATTCGTGAACAGCGCGCCGCCGCGGGCGAGGGAGGTGATGTACGGCGCGTCCCGGCTGCCGACGATCTCGCCGGGCGCCTTGTTCTCCATCACCACGACGACGATGTGCGCCAGGCGCGGCACGCTCCCGGTCGTCGGGTGCGGGGTGACCGCGTGGGTGACTCTGCCGTCGGTGCAGCCGGCCCCCAGGCAGGCCACGAGGAGGAGGGTCGCCACGATGGGGCGAAGGATCGGCCGTTCCCTTCCGCTCGCCATTTCCTGTGTTTTCTACGATCGCCGATCGTAGCGACGCGGGGCGCCGGACGCACCGGAAGCCGGACGCCACCGGGCCACGCCGGGCCGGTTGGGGCGGGCGGGTCAGGCCGGATCGTCGTCGCGAAGCAGCCGCTGCAGCAGACGCTCGTCCTCGGGGGCGAGTTCGGAGACGAAGCGGGCGAGCACGGCGGCGTGATCGCTGCGCCGCCGGAGCAGGTCGTTCATGGCGGCGGCAGTGTGGCCGGCCTCGTCCACGTTGGGGGAGTAGACATAGCCGCGCCCGCGCCGGACGCGGGTGGCCAGACCCTTGCGGTACAGCCGGGCGAGCGTCGTCATCACCGTCGTGTACGCCGGCCCCCCGCCGAGCTCGTCCCGCACCTCGGCCGCGCTCATCGCCCGGCCACCGCGCCAGAGGGCGGCCAGCACCTCGTCTTCCAGCATGCCGGCGGGCCGCCGCTCCTGCTCGCGTTCGTTCGTCACGCCGATGCTCCAGATAGGGAGGTTTACTACCACGATGGTAGGGGATGGCGGGCTAGCCTCCCGCACGGCGGATGCGCCCATAATGGGCGGGTGAACCTCGCCGTGTGGGCGCCGCTCCTGATGCCGTTGCTCGTGGTGCCGCTCACCCGCCTGCTGGACGACCGGCTGCCGCCGCGGGCCGTCTCGTGGCTCCTCACCGCGGCCGCGGCCGGCATGGCCGCCTGTAGCACGCTGGCGCTGGGCCTGCTGGCGGGCGCGGGGCTGATGCGGCTGCCGTTCGTCGCCGCGCTCGGCGGCCTTTCCCTGCCGCTGCTGCGGCGGGCGGCGCCGGACGCGATCCCGCTGGCCTGCGCCGCCGGGCCCGTGCTCGCCGTGATCCTGGGACTGGCCGCGCGCACGCTGCGGAACCGGCTGGCCGATCTGGCGCGGGCGCGGAGCACCGTGCGCGACGCCGGCGTCCGTTCCGGGCTGGCGGTGCTGCCCGAGGAGTTCCCCGACGCCTACGCCGTGCCAGGCCGGCCTGGCCGTGTCGTGGTCACCGCGGGGATGCTTCGTGCGCTCGGTGCCCGCGACCGGCAGGTGCTGCTGGCGCACGAGCGCGCGCACCTGGCCGGCCGCCACCACTGGTTCGTCATCGTGGCCGACGTCGCAGCCGCCCTGCACCCCGCGCTGGCCGCACTGCGCGCGCCGCTGCGGTTCCACCTGGAGCGCTGGGCGGACGAGTCCGCGGCGCGGGCCGTGGGCGACCGCCGGACCGTGGCGCACGCGATCGCCCGCGCCGCCCTGGCGAAGAACCGCGCCGACCGGCGGGCGGTGCCGCCCGCCGCGCTCGCCGCGACCGCCGGGCCGGTGCCCCGCCGGGTCGCCGCGCTGCTGGACGAGCCCGTGCCCGCGGCACCGCGCGGCCCGCTGCCCGGCGCGGTGCTGGCGCTGGTCGCCTGCCTGACCGTCTCCTGCGGCGGGGCGCTGGACGCGGCCACCGACCTGCACGGCCGGTTGGAGGCCGTCGAGACGCACCGGGCCGTGCACGCCGTCGCCCACCCTGCCCCCGGTGCGGCGCGCGCGCCCCGGCCCCGCGCCTGACCCCGGCGGTCGCGGGCGGCTACGCCGCCGCGAGCTCGCGCCATGGGCGGCATGCCCCGGCCGCCTCGCTCCTGCCATGGCGGGGCGGAGCCCGCCCGGCCCGCGATCCTGCCGGCTCGCCGGCCGGTCCGTGCGGCCGGCCGGTCCGTGTGGTCGGGCCCCTGGTGCGGCGCCGGCCGTTCGGTCAGCGGGCGGTGAGGTAGGCGAGGCTGCCCAGCCCGGCGACGACGCAGTAGATCGAGAACGGCGTGAGAGTCCGGGTCTCGAAGTAACGCGTCAGGAACCGCACGGACAGGTAGGCGCCGACGCCGGACAACACGCTTCCGGCCAGCACCTGCCCGTGGATCCCCCGTCCGAGTGGCCCGGTCAGGTCCGGGATCTTCAGCACGCCCGCGGCGAGGATCACCGGTGTCGCCAGCAGGAACGAGAAGCGCGCGGCGTCCTCGTGGGACAGGCCGCGCAGCAGTCCCGCCACCATCGTCGCTCCCGAACGGCTGATCCCCGGCAGCAGCGCGAGGATCTGGGCCGCGCCGATGAGGGTGCCGCGCCCGAACCCCAGTGCGGCCAGGCGCCGGTCGGATGCGAGCGCGAGGTCGGTGCGCCCGACGGACGCCGCGACCGCGAGATCGGAGGCGACCGCGACACCGCCGCCGGAGGGCGCCGTGGCCGCGGCGACGGCGCGACCGGCCGCGCGGGACTCCCGGCGGCGCAGCCGCTCGCCCGCGTACAGCACGACGCCGTTCGCCGCGAGGAACGCGGCCGCCGGGACCGGCCGGCCCAGCACCGTGCGGAACGTGTGCTCCAGGAGCAGTCCCGCGAGCCCGACCGGGGTGGTCGCGACGATGAGCAGCCACGCGAGCCGCTGGTCCGGCGTGTCGATCCGGCGGTCGCGGATCGAGGTGAGCAGGCCGCCGATGATCCGGATCCAGTCGCGCCAGAAGAACGCCACCAACCCCAGCGCCGTGGCGACGTGCAGGCCGACGATGAACGCCAGGTACGGCGACTCGGGCGTGGAGACGTTCAGGTCGCGCGCCCAGCGGCCGCCGGCCAGGGCGGGGATGAGCACGCTGTGGCCGAGGCTGGAGACGGGGAACAGCTCCGCCACGCCCTGGAAGAGCCCGACGACGATCGCCTCGGGGTACGTGAGATGGGACAACCTGGGTTCCTTCTCGCCGGTGCGGACATTACTACGATCGCGATAGTAGCGAGAGGGCCGGGGAAAGCATTCGGTTCATCCGGACATTCCGTCGGTAAGGTGACCGCATGCGCGGTTCTCGGCGTGGTCCCGGCGAGCTGGAGGCCGAGGTTCTCGGCGCTCTGTGGGCCGCCGGGCGCCCCCTCACGCCGGCCGAGATCCAGGTGGAGCTCGGCGGTGGGCTGGCCTACAACACCGTCCACACGATCCTCAAACGGCTTTGGGACAAGGGCCTCGTCATCCGCGACGCGGGCGGCCGGCGCGGCGCGTACCTGCCCGCCAAGGACGGCGTCGAACTGGCCGCGCAGCTCATGCACGAGGCGCTCGGCCGGCAGAGCGACCGCGCGGCGGTGCTGCGGCGCTTCGTCACCGGCCTGACGCCGGACGACGAGCGGATGCTGCGCGAGATGCTCCGGGACCGCTGATCGGCGGGCCCGGCGAGCCGGCCGGTGGCTCCGGTGGAGGCGCCGCCGCGGGCCTCGCCCCGGCCGCGCACGGCCGGCACCTGACCGGCCGGTCCTGACCGGCGTGGATCGGGGATCCGGGGATCGGGCAGGCGGGACTGCGCAGGCGGGGATCGGGCAGGCGGGGATAAGGCAGCGGCGCTTGACCGGCGGAGATCGGCCGGCGGGACCGGGCAGGCGAGGCAGGGTGGGCGAGGCCGGCTACGAGGGACCGGCCGCCGCGGCGGCGGTGGTGGCCGGCACGTAGACGTGCCACTGCCGGCCCGCCGGTGTCGTGACGCGGTACCACCGCCACCCGCGGGCGTAGCCGGGCCGGCGGCCGCCCTCCTCCAGGTCGGCGAACCGCCGGGTGGCGGCCATGCGCCGCAACCCGGCGACGGTGGTGGAGGCGTTGTTGCCCGCGACCTCGGCGGAGGCGCAGCCCGCGTAGAACGCCAGCGGCTGTGCCATGTCGCCCGACAGCGTGCACGGCGGCCGCACGCCCAGGCGCCGCAGGCCGGCGGCGAGCCAGGCGAGATCGTCGCGCGAGGCCTTCTCGCTCGCCACCATGCGCGTGAGCACGACCTGCTGCCCGGCCGCCAGGACCACGACCCCGGCGGCGACGAGCCCGGCGGCCACGAGCCCGGCCGCGGCGTCCCGCCACCGGGCGAAGCGCACCACGCCGGTCAGGCACTCGGCCACCGGCAGGGCCAGCAGCGCGTACGCAGGGATGAGGAAGCGCGGCGCCGCGTACCCGACGAGGAACAGGTACTGCACCGCGAGCGCCGCTCCGCAGGCGGCGGGCAGGGCGACGAGCCGCCCGCGTCCCTCCCGCGCCGCCAGCACGATCCCCGCGGCGGTGAGGAACGGCAGGAGCGGCCACCACAGGCCGAACGCCGACAGGTGCCAGTACGCGCGGCCGCACGGCCGGCACAGCAGCGAGGTGTTCAGGGACCCGAAGTTCATCAGGACGGCCGACGGATGCCAGCCCAGGCCGCCCTCCACCCGGCTGGAGGCGCGCAGCCGCCGGAGAGGGTCGCCGAACCGCGCGTACGCCTCCACGATCCACGGCAGCAGGCCCGCCGCGGCGCCGGCCACCGTGGCGAGCAGCGGCCGTGGCCACCGGCGCCCGGTGAGCAGAGCCGCGACGCACAGCGGCAGCACGAGCCACGCGCCGTCGCCGGGCCGGACCAGCACGACGAACGCCACGCTCAGCGCGAGCCACGCCAGGGGCCGGAACGCGCCGACGCGCCTGCGCTCCCCGCCGAGGGCCCGGACCGCGAGCACGAACCAGCCGGCGGCGGCGACCGCGCCGTAGGCCACGTAGAGGTTCGGCATGACCTCGTTGCCGTAGAACTGCACCATCCACAGGCTGGCCAGGAGCAGGGCGGCGAGCCCGGCGACGGCGGGCCGCAGCAGCCGCGTCCACGGCCAGTAGGCGATCACGAGCCCGGCCGAGGAGACGGCGGTCATGTACACCCGCAGCGCGGTCAGCGACGAGGTCACCGCGACGATCGGCGCGGGCAGCAGCGTCACGCCGCGGGCACGCGGCGCGCTGAAGAACGCGGCGGGGATGCGGGGGCTGACCTGGCTCACGTACACCGTCTCGTCCCAGCCGAGCCGGATCCGCGGCGTGACGACGACGAGCTGGACGATCGCGTAGGCCAGGGCGACGGCCGCGAGCGGCGCCTCCGGGCGCCCGGCGAACCGCCGCGCGCGGTCGAGCGTGATCACCCTACAGAGTGTAGGGTCGCGTGAAAGCGCGCGTTCCGCGGTCGCCGGGCCGTCTCCGCTCCGCCTCACGGGCCGGGACCGGCCGTCAGTGGCGCGCGGGAAGGTGAGCAGAGCGCTAACCGGGCGTTCATCCCAGGATGACCCGGTTGTTCCTACCCTGACGTCACCGATGCGGGGGTAGGGGATCCGTGCAGCGACTGAGGCGAGAGGTCATGTTCCACGATCACCCGGTCGCCGCCCACTGGTCCCACCTGGTGGCGGCGGGATGGGCGGTGGCGGGCCCGCCGCTGTTCGCGCTGCTGCTGGCCGTCGGATGGTGGTCGGCGCGGCGCCTCAAGGCCGGCGCGATGGCCGCCGCGATCTGGGCCCCCGTCGGCGTCATCGCCGCCCTGCTCGTCGACGAGCCGCTCGAGCGCAACCCGGAGCTGCAACTGTCGTCCCTGCACGGCATCGTGGTCCGCGCCGCCGAACTGCCCGCGCCGAGCGACCACGCGGCCCTGGCCGCCGCCACAGCCGCCGGCCTGGTCTTCGTCCGCCGCGGGCTGGGCGCGCTGGCGATCGCCGCCGCGGCGGCCATGGGATGCTCCTTCATCGTCGCCGGAGCCGCGCCGCAGGACGTGGTGGGCGGCGCCGTGGTCGGCGCCACGGTCACGCTCGTCGGTTTCGTACTGTTCGAAGGACCGCTTGCGCGCCTGGTCGCGCGGACTCGCCGCACCCGCCTGCGGTCGCTGACCGGCACCGGGAAGGCGTACTGATGGGGCTGACCGGCGTCCCCTTCATGGTGACGCTCGGGGTGCCGGCGGCCATCGCGTTCGTCGCGTGCGTCCGGCTGCTGCCGCGGCTCGCCGGCCGGAGCGCGCGGCAGGTGCTGGCGCGCGCCGGGCTCGTGACCGGCACGCAGCTCGTCGTCGTGTTCGCGGTCCTCGTCGCGGTCAACTCCTCGTTCGAGTTCTTCGGATCCTGGAGCGACCTGCTGGGCACCGACAACGGCCGGGTGAACGTCGTCGGCGGCCCGCGCGCGGCCGAGCCGCCGGCCGCCGCGGCCGGTCCGTCGCTGCGGCCCGCCCGCGGCACACCGGCCCCGGCCGTTCCGAAGAAGGACGGGCACGTCGACGCGGTGGTCGTGCACGGCGCCCGCACCGGCCTGACCGCGACGTCCTACGTCTATACGCCGCCGCGGTACTCCCGGCCGGGCGCCCGGCGCCTGCCGGTGGTGCTCGTGCTCACCGCCCAGCCGTCCGGCCTGCTGACCCGCCTGCGCCTTCCGGAGATCGTCGCCGGGCAGATCGCCGCGGGCGCGCTCCCGCCCGCCGTCTACGTGCTGACCGCCCCTCCGGCGCCGTGCGTCGACGTGCCCGGCGGCCGCCAGGGCGAGACGTTCCTGTCCCAGGACCTGCCGATGGCGGTCGCCGCGTCCTACCACGTCGCCGCCGACGGGTGGGCGGTGGTCGGCGACGCCTCCGGCGGCTACTGCGCCGCCAAGCTCGCGCTCGCGCACAGCGACCGGTTCACCGCCGCCGCCTCCGCGGCGGCCTCATACGGGGCGCCGCCCGGCGACCTGTACGGCCACAGCGCGGCGATCCGCGACGAGAACGACCTGCTGTGGCGGCTGCGGCACCTGCCGTCGCCACCGGTGTCCCTGCTGGTGCTGGCCGGCCGCGCCGACGCCCGGGCGCGCCTTGTGCCGGAGCTGGTCCGGCCGCCCGGGTACGCGCAGGTCCTCACCCTGACCGACGGCGGTGCGCTACCGGCCTGGCGGCGGGACCTGCCCGCCGTGCTGCGCCGGCTCGGCCGGCGCCTGACACTGGGAAGCTGAACGACGATGAGCCTGACCGGCACCGCCTTCGCCGTGCTCGTCGGCGCGGCCGCGCTGACCGGCCTCGGTGCCGTCGTGTTGGCCGCGCCGCGCCTGTCCGGCCGCACGGTGGCCCGCGCCGGCGCGCTGCTCGCCTCGCAGGTGCTCCTGATGGCGGCGCTGCTCACCCTCGCCAACGATTACTTCGCCTTCTACGGATCCTGGGGTGAGCTGGTCGGCGCCCCCGCCGGCTCGGGCGCGAACGCCCTCGGGTCGCGCGCCGCCCGGGCGGTGACGCGCGACGAGACGGAGCCGCCGCTCGTAGCGGACCCGGGCGACGCGTTCGTGCGGCAGCACCAGGTCCCGGTCGCGGACGGGCGGCTGGAGGCGGTCGTGATCCACGGGCAGCGGTCGGGGATCAGCGCGAAGGCGTACGTCTACCTGCCGTCGCAGTACCTGTGGGACCGGAGGCGGCGCTTCCCGGTCGGCCTCGCGCTGACCGGCTACCCCGGCAACGCGGAGAACCTGATCACCCGCCTCAAGCTGCCGGAGATCGCGGCGCGGGAGATCGCCGCCGGGCACGCCAGACCCATGATCTTCGTGATGATGCGCCCGATGGTCACGCCGCCGCGCGACACCGAGTGCACCGACGTGCCGGGCGGGCCGCAGGCCCTGACGTTCTTCGCGGAGGACCTGCCGGCCGCGATACGGAGCGCCTACCGCGTCGTCCCCGGCCCGGCCGGCTGGAGCGCGCTGGGCGACTCCACGGGCGGCTACTGCGCGCTGAAGCTCGCCATGCTGCATTCGGACCGCTTCGGCGCCGCCGTGTCCCTGGCCGGCTACTACAAGGCACTGAAGGACTTCACGACCGGCGACCTGTACGGCGGCAGCAAGGCGTACCGGGCCGAGAACGACCTGGCCTGGCGGCTGCGCCACCTGCCGCCGCCGCCGATCGACGTGCTGGTGGCCACGAGCCGGAAGGGAGAGCGGGACTACCCGGCCACCCGGGCGTTCCTGAGGCTCGTCCGCCCGCCCATGCGCTCGGCGGCCATCATCCTGCCCAGCGGAGGGCACCACTTCAGCGTCTGGCAGCGCGAGCTGATCCCCGCGCTGCGCTGGCTCAGCGACCGCGCCGGCTCCTGACCGGCCGGCCCGGCCGTACCGTATCGCCGACCGCGCGGCCACCGCGTTAGGGTCGCGGTCATGACGGGACTCGACGTGAAATCTGTGGCGGAAACGGTGGACCTGTCCGGCCGCGCGGCCCTTGTGACCGGTGGCGGCAGCGGTATCGGCCTGGCCTGCGCGCGGCGCCTGGCCGCCGCGGGCGCCCGGGTGGTCGTCCTCGACCTGGACGAGGACGCCGCGCGGCGCGCCGCGGAGGAGGTGGGCGGCGTCGCGTGCGTCGCCGACCTGTCCGACCCGGCCGTCGTGGACGACCTCGACCTGTCCGCCGACATCCTCGTCAACAACGCGGGGCTGCAGCATGTGGCGCCGCTGCACGAGTTCCCGCCGGAGCGGTTCGCCTACATCCTCGCGGTCATGGTGGAGGCGCCGTTCCGGCTCGTCCGCCGCCTGCTGCCCGGGATGTACGAGCGCGGCTGGGGCCGCGTCGTCAACATCTCCTCGGTGCACGGCCGGCGCGCCTCGCCGTACAAGTCCGCGTACGTGACGGCCAAGCACGCCCTGGAGGGGCTGTCGAAGGTGATCGCGCTGGAGGGCGCGCCGCACGGCGTCACGTCCAACTGTGTCAGCCCGGCGTACGTGCGCACGCCGCTGGTGGAGGCGCAGATCGCCGACCAGGCCCGCGTGCACGGCCTGGCCGAGGACGAGGTGGTCGAGCGGATCATGCTGGAGCCGGCGGCGATCAAGCGCCTGATCGAGCCGGCCGAGGTAGCCGAGCTGGTCGCCTACCTGTGCGGCCCGGCGGCGTCGTTCATCACCGGCTCGTCCATCACGCTCGACGGGGGCTGGACGATCGCCTGACCGGTGCCGGGGAAGGGCGCGGCGGAGCGCGTCGCTCGAAGGGACGGGCGATCGGCCGGTCAGCCGTGGCAGGGTGAGCCGCGTGGCACGCGATACGGGGCGCTGATGCGGAACACCCCCGCCCGGTGGGCGTACAGCCGGGTCCAGTCGCCCGCCTGCGCCAGGCAGCCCCCGCCGCCGGACACCGACAGCCACGGCGACCACGCCACCCGGATCAGCACCGGCCCGGCGACCGGCACGGACACGTCGATCTCGCCGTCGCCGGCGTGCTCCACGGTGGCGGGCGGGTCGGCCAGCGGCACCGCGTCGGTGACGCGGTAGACCCGCCAGTGCGGGTCGTGCCAGACCTGCCGCAGCCACGGCAGGCCCGAGCGGACGAGGCGGGCCTCGTCCCCCGCCGCCCAGTCGGGCTGGGCGGCCGGCAGCACGACGTAGCCGACGGCCCACTTGCGCAGCCACGCGTGGTAGGCCGCCGGGGTGAGCGCGCCGTTGTAGAAGAGAGGGTTGCGCTGCACGTCGGCCTGGCGGTTCCAGCCGCGCGCCAGCTCGACGTCCGAGGTGAATTCGTACGACTCCAGGTGGGTGCGCTCGGGCACCACCTCGACGCGGCTGCGGTCGGCGCGCAGCCGCCGGAGCTCCTTGCGGACCCCGGACGAGTGGCCGGAGTACGCGGCCGTGTTCACGACGTCGAACACCGGCCGGGCCACCTGGGCGATGACCGTCGCGCCGAACGCGGCGCACAGCGCGGCGGTGCGGCGGTGCAGCGCGGCGGCCAGCAGCACCACGCCGCCGAACAGCAGCGCGAGCCGGTCGACGTTGCTGCCGACCTGCGAGGGGATCGCCCACGTCAGCACGATGCCGACGGCGTAGACGAGCGCGCCCGCCCGTACGGTGCGCCACGACCCGGGCACCAAGAGCAGCACCGACACGGCGCTGACCAGCGGCGCCGCGACCAGGTACCACGCGAACGGCTGCACGCCGGTGAACGGGAAGAACAGCGCGGACGCGCCGACGACCAGGGGCGGGCCCGCGGCCACCGCCGCTCCCGGCCACCAGCGGCGGGTGAGGAACAGCGCGGCGGCGACCACCTCCAGGAACAGCCCGGCGACCGGGCTGGCGGCGGTGGCGAGGACGCCCAGGGCGAGCACGGCCGCGCCACGGGCCCAGCGCGGCCCCCGGGGCACGAACACCACCGTCACGGCCATCAGCCCGAACATCAGCCCGACGGCGAACGTCACCCGCCCGGAAAGGGCGTTGCACGACAGCGAGAACGCCCCCCACAGCGCGGATGCCAGCGGCCGCGAGACGCCGGAGCGCACGAGCAGGAAGGCGACCAGGCCGGCCGACAGCGTGCCGGCGGCGGCCGCCGCCGTTCGCACGCCGACCACCGCCATGAGGTACGGCGCGAGGAGGCTGTAGGACGCCGGGTGCATGCCGCCGTACCAGGCGAAGTCGTACGCGCCGCCGGGGTGCCGGACGGCGAAGCGCGTCCAGGCGTACTGGGCGGCGAGGTCGCCGCCGTTGCTGGCCCACAGCAGGGCCCACAGCAGGTTCAGTGCGGCTGCGGCCGCGGTCGCGAGCACGATGGGGTGCGCCAGCCAGCGCCGGGATCGGCCCGGCCGCGAACCCAGGAGACCTGCCGGGTGCGCCGGCTCCAGCGTCGTCGTCATCGGCGGACCGCGCTCTCCGTGAGCGCCGCACGGTGCGCGTGGGGCTCGGGGGACATTCGGTCAATGATCGAGGATGGGCGGCCCGTGGGCAAATCCGGCACGCCGAAACCCAAGGTTAGATCGATAAAGCCGGACGGGATGGGGGCCGGCCGTCACCGTGGCGGACGGTTGACAGGCAGCGGAATGTCGTTTCCATCGGCTCTATCCGCGCGGACGACGTTCGCACGTTTTCGGAAACATTGCAGCGTGTGTGCGCGTGGCCGTACTCTTTACGGTCGGATCGGCGGGCGGGGCCACTGGCGGGCCGCCCCCTATGGATCCGGTATCGGCGACGGGGAGAGGCGTTTTCCGTGACTCAGCTTGTCATGGACGGCAACGGGACGACGGTGGCCCTGGACCCACGGCGTTCCTACCGCATCGGGCGTGATCCGCGATCAGACCTCGTCATCGCCGTGGAAGGCGTCTCCCGGTCGCACGCGGTGCTGCGGTTCGAGGGCGACCAGTGGATCCTCCAGGACGACGACAGCGCGAACGGCACGTACGAGGACGGGCGCCGGATCCAGCGGACGGTCGTGGGGCCGGGCAGCCTGATCCGCCTGGGTCATCCCGAAGAGGGCGTGCCGCTCGCCTTCCGCGCGGGCCAGGCCGCCGGCGCCGGACCGCGGCCGCCCGCCGGCCCGGCCGGCGGACCCGCTACACCGGTCCCCCCGGCCGCCCCGGCGCGGTCGTCGTGGTCCGAGCCGGCCGCCCCCGCGCAGTCGTCGTGGTCCGAACCGCCGCCCGCCGCCGGGCGTCCCGCCTACGGCCAGGCCGCCTACGCGCCGCCGCCCGGAGCCTCCGGGCCGGGCGCGCCCGGGACCGTTCCCGGCCGGCCCGCCGGTGGACCGGTGCCGCAGTACCCGCCGGTCCCGGACTCCTACTCCGGCCCGCCCGCCGTCGGCGCTCCGCAGGCCGCCCCGCCGCCCGGCGCCTTCCCCGGCACGGCCGTGCCGCCACAGGGCGCCTCGTACGCCGCGCCCGACACGGTGCCGGCGCCCGGCGCGT
>JBEHYF010000067.1:0-28442 GCA_048498315.1 Actinomycetota bacterium | reverse complement strand
CACGTTGTCTCGGGCGAGGAACGAGGTGCGGGGGCCCGCGCCATCAGGCGCGAGCCCCCGACACTCCGCGATGACGCTCAGGCGGGAACGATGTTCTCCGCCTGCGGGCCGCGTTGGCCCTGTGCGACGTCGAACTCGACCTTCTGGCCCTCATGCAGCTCCCGGAAGCCCTGAGCGACGATATTGGAGTAGTGAGCGAAGACGTCGGCGCCGCCGTCGTCGGGCTTGATGAACCCGAAGCCCTTGTCCGGGTTGAACCATTTCACGGTTCCTTTGGCCATGACTAATTCCTTAGGGTGCTTTCCGAGCTCACACCGTGTGGGCTCGAAGTCGCTGAAATGAGACCCGTGACCCCGTGACCGGACGAGTCCGGTGAAACAAAAATGCGCCTGCGGTTGAACCAGCAGGCGCACATAAGATCGTGGGACCACAACTGCAACTACATTCAAGTTACCACACCAAAGACGGTGCTGGTCGTCGGCGAGCCTAAAATCTCATCTCCGTCGCGTCGCGCCTGTCGTTCGGGGCAGCGGCGCCGGGTGACCGGGGACCGCGGCGAGGGCCCCGCGCCCGCCGCGGAAGGGTGACCGGTCATTGGCTCCCGCCGCAGCAAAGGGGCCAACGGCTTCCCAGACGCGGGACTTTGGTCCCTGCGGCTCGGCCGACGTGGCCGGAAGCCTTGAGCGCGTGATCGAATCCCTCCGCCCGCTGCAGGCGATGCCGTGAGCGACCGTCGTGATGCCAGGCCGCGTACCGACGCCGTACCGGGGATGGGACCGCCGCTGGCGGCCCGGGCGTGGTCCTGGCGGCCGGTCACGAGCAGGTGCGGTCCGTCGTGCGTGCCGAAGCGCGCCTCCGGGGTCTCGGTGAGCATGTACGCCTTCAGCAGCGCGGCCGCGTCCTCGCGGTGGTGGGCGCGGATGCCGGGCAGCACGTGGTCACGGAAGGCACTCCAGCCCGCCTCGTCCTGGTATACGGCGATCTCGGCGAACTTTTTCCGGTCCTCCGGGTCGAGGGAGTCCAGGAGCGCCTCGTCGCGCGTGAGCACCTCGCGTTCTGGAAGCGTGCGCTGTCCGCTTGGTTTGACGAGCGGTGCGATGAGGGCCGTGCCGAGGACCTGCGCGCCGCGCTCGGCGACGACGTGCCGGGCGAGCCGGCCGCCGTAGGACATTCCCACGACGGCGAACGGTTCGTCGCCGATGGTCGCATCGATGAACCGCAGCACCGCCTCGCCCATGGCTTCGGCCGTGATGGGGCCGGTCAGGCGCGGTGAGAGTCCAGAGCCGGGCAGGTCGACGTAGAGCCGCCGCCAGCCGGTCCGCTGGGCGAAGACGGGTTCCAGGGGGAGCAGGAGGCGGCGTCTTCGCCGACACCGACCAGTGCCGGCGACCCGACGCCGACGCCGAGCAGGAGGCGCCGCGGCAGCGGTACGGGCGAGCGCGCCGGCCGATCGACTCAGTCGATGCCGTTCCGCGGGGAGGGCGCGTACCGCCCTCTACCGGCGCCGCCGGCCGCCCGTGCCTGACGTTCGGCGCGGCGTTCGGTGTATCGGGTCGCCGCCGTGTCCAGCCGCTCCAGGAACCTGCTCAGTTCCTCGCGGGCCTCGTCGCCCTCGGCGTCGAGGCCTTCGAGGTCGAAGACGCGCCATTGCCGCAGGACGGGGAGCAGTACGTCGTCGTGGTGGATGCGCAGGTCATAGATCTCGGCGTCGGCGATGGCGACGGACTTGCGCAGGAAGCCGTCGATGGCATGGCCGGGCATCTGGAAGTTGGTCACGACGTCGGTGACGGCGCGCATCGTCTTGTTGGGGGACAGTTCGAAGGCCGCGTTGAGCAGGTTGCGGTAGAAGAGCATGTGCAGGTTCTCGTCGGCGGCCACCCGTGCGAGCAACCGCTCGCACACCGGGTCGCCCGAGACCTTGCCGGTGTTCCGGTGGGAGATGCGCGTCGCCAGTTCCTGGAAGGAGACATAGGCGAGGGCGTGCAACATCTTGTCGCCGTGGTCGGCCTGGTAGCCGCCCTGCATGTGGCTCATGCGGGCCCGTTCGAGCGCGACCGGATCCGCGGCTCGGGTGACGGTGAGGTAGTCGCGGATGACGATGCTGTGCCGGTTCTCCTCGGCCGTCCAGCGGTCCACCCAGGTGCCCCACGCGCCGTCCCGCCCGAAGATGGTGGAGACCTCCCGGTGGTAGCCGGGCAGGTTGTCCTCGGTGAGCAGGTTGACGACCAGGGCATCCCTGGCCTCGGGCGAGACCGCGGAATCCTCGGGCGACCATGGTGTGCCGCCCAGCGGGCCGTCGAAGTCGCGGCCCGAGCTCCACGGCACGTACTGGTGCGGGAACCACTCCCTCGCCATGGACAGGTGCCGGTCGAGTTCTGCGGCGACGACGGGCTCGAGCTCTGTGAGCAGGTCCACCGTCGTCTCAGGCTCGGATGCAAGTGGCACTTGGCCTTCCCCCTGGATCGTCAACGTGCTCGGTGCCGGCTGAGTCGGCGATCTTCATTCCCGCAGATCGCAGCCCCCATGCACGACATCACCACGGGCGGACCGGTCGAGGGCGGCGGTGACGGTGTCGGTCGCGCCCCTCGGCCGGGTGACCGCCGTGCTTGCGTGCCGTCACCGCCGCCGGTGCGGCCGGAGTGCCGGGCGCCAGCCGCACGTGCGGAGTGGCCCGCAGACGGATCGCGAACGGCGTGTGACGGAGCGGACCCGCCATGACAGCGGCGAGTGGCGGAGCGGAGAACGCGGGCCACACGGCACCGGCAGGGGCCGTGCTGAGATCACCGGGTGGCGAGGAGATCAGGCGTCCGCCAATGACGGCGTGGCCGTCCCCTGGAGGGCGACCTCACGCTCGGGGAGCGACCGGGACGCCGGTTCGCCATTCTGGTCGAGCAGCCGGCCGAGATAGGTGAGTGCGGCGATGCCCGGAAACACCGTTCGCCCGCCCGCCGCGTCGGTGCGGACGACGGTCGGCACCACCTGGTCGGGCAGGGCCAGCCAGTGTCGTCGCCAGCTTTGGACCCGTCGGTGTCCCGCGGTGGTCAGGGGAGCTCCGCCGGGGCTCACGGTGGCGCCGAACAGCCGGAACGATTCACCGGAGCCGGGCTGCTGGTCGACCGGCATGGGCAGGTCAGGGGCGGTCATGTGCTCGGTGGCCACCGCGCGCGGCCACATCATCTCCGCCACGATCGGCCGTACGGCGTAGCCGCCGCCGAGATTCCGGCCGTGCACCCAGATGGCGTCGAACAAGCGGAGCCGTAGCCCGTCCTGCACACCGTCGCTGACGGCCTCGGCGTAGGCGGCCACGGCGGCGCGGGTGTTGCTGATCACGGGCGGGATGGTGGCCGGGGGACGTTCGTCAGGGCGGGTGAGCGAGGCGACCTCGGCCAGTTCCCGCTGCCACATCGTGGCGTCCGGGCCGCTGGGAGTCCCGGTGACGGCCAGATGAGGATCGTGTTCCACGGCCCGCCACTCCACTCGCGGGTGGCCGAGCCGCTGCAGCGCGTCGACGCGTTGGCCGGCCAGGTACGAGTACGGACAGTTGAAGTCGCCATACACGATGAGCACCACGATGACTCCTCCGGTCGCTGCCGCGTCGCAGGCGGTCCAGACCTCGGCTGCTGCGACACCTCCTAATTTTATGAGTTTTATCGTGAAAAAGGGAAGGGTGGAGGATGGCGGAGCGGGCCTCAGCCCCCGGCCCCGGCCGGGACCGGGCCCGCCGCGGGCTGTCCGTCGGCGGGCGAAGCACGTTCGGGACGCCCGTCGCCATACTCGCGCTCGGGCAGCCGCACGTGCAGCAGCCGGCGCCACCGGCCGGGCCTCGTGCCCAGGGCGGCGTCTCACTCGGTGTGGCCACGGCCTTCGAGGAACTCCAGGCGCTTGGGTTCGGCGGCGTGCTCGTACAGAGACTCGGCTTCGACCGGCCGCTCCAGCGCTAGGGGCGATGGTCCCGGAGGCCGCCACGACGCGTCATCCTGTCCTCTCGCCCACGGGGCCGGGGCCGCCAGACGCCCGCTTGTGGAGGCAACGGCGGCCCGATGAACGTTGAGATACGCATCAGGTCAGCAGGTCTTGCCCGGAATGGCCGAACCACCGCCCAGCCCGGTCAGGTCACCGTGCCCGCTCCTTTCCGGAAATGTGCTCCACCAACGTGTCGGCGGAGGGGAAGAACACGCTCTCGTGCCCATCGCGCCACCGGACAAGATACGGCGGCGCGCCGTTTTCTCCGTGAACTTCAAGAATCACCCCTTCGCGCACTTCATCGCCCACATGGCGCCCCTTGATCAGCAAGGTATCGCCTGTAACCGCTCGCATCATTTGCTCCCATTCTCTCGCGAGTTAATCGATGTTTATCCGTAGCCCGTCCGGGCCGTTCTCGTCCCCGGTCTGCAGTTCGAAGATCATGTAGCGGAGATCATTGATGGCCGCGTCAACCTTTCTGATTGCATCGTCGATCTGGCTGGCCGAATAGCATGCAGCGGAGGGGGCGTCGACGCGAGACCGCACGGCGTGCAGGTCGGATCCGACGATAAAGAGCCGACGCACCACCGCATCGGCCCGCTGATAGAAAAAATGATCTCCACTTTGCGCTTCATGGTACGGCTCAGCCGGTGCTGCACCACGGCTTTCCTCCTCGCACCGGCGGCATCGGAGTTTCCGATCACGCCGGTGGTGTCCTTTGCTCATGGTCCCCCTTCGGTCACGGCGGGGTCCTGGCGGCGTGGCGCCGCCGGTCAACGGGGGATTCGTATCTATTGTTTCTCGGTTCTCGGGGATTTCCAAACGAGACGATGCGATCACAAAGTGCGGGAGTGAACCTGGCATGCGTCTCGCCGGGGCAGGTGAGGCGGCCGCGGTTCATCGTCTGTGACGTCAGCGATCGGGAGGAGGCGTCTTGGTGATCGAGCGGGTGGGGTCAGCCTTTGACGACTCCGAGGGGGACGAGGCGGGCGATCTTGCGGCACAGTCCGGCGCCTTCGGTGGCGGTGATGACTGCGTCGATGTCCTTGTAGGCGGTGGGGGCCTCTTCGGCGAGCCCGCGCCAGGATGCGCCCCGTACCGCGATTCCGGCCGCCTCGAGGTGATCGCGGAGGTCCTTGCCACGCACGGTCCGCGCGGCCTGGTGGCGGCTTTGGCGGCGGCCGGCGCCGTGGCAGGTGGAGTTGAAGGCGGGGTTGCCCGGGACACCGGTGAGCACATAGGAGGCGGTTCCCATGGTGCCGGGGATGAGCACCGGCTGGCCGACGTCGGTCAGGTCGGCGGGCAGGTCGGGGTGGCCGGGCGGCAGGGCGCGGGTGGCGCCCTTGCGGTGCACGCACAGCAGGCGTGGGCGGCCGTCGACGCGGTGGGTTTCGAGCTTGGCGAGGTTGTGCGAGACGTCGTAGATCAGGTCCAGGTCGGCGCCGTAGACGGCGGCGAAGATCCGGCGGGTCGCTTCGGCGAGGAGTTGGCGGTTGGCGCGTCCGTAGTTGGCCGCGGCGGCCATCGATCCCAGGTAGGCGCGTCCCTCGGGGGAGTCCACGGGGACGCAGGCCAGCTGCCGGTCCGGGACGGTGATGCCGTAGCGCGGCATCGCGGTCTGCATGGCGCGGACGTGGTCGGTGCAGATCTGGTGGCCGAGCCCGCGTGAACCGCAGTGGATCATGACGCAGACCTGGCCGTGACGCAGCCCGAAGGTCTTGGCGACCGCGTCGTCGTAGATCTGGTCGACCGTTTGGACCTCCAGGAAGTGGTTGCCGGATCCCAGGCTGCCGAGCTGGCCGAGGCCGCGCTGTTCGGCCCGTTCGCTGACGGCGGCCGGTGTGGCGTCGATGACCGCGCCGGCGTCTTCGCAGCGCTCCAGGTCGCGGGCGGTGCCGTGGCCGGCCCGGACCGCATAGCGCGATCCGCCGGTGAGGATCTCCCCGAGCTGGGCGCGACCGGTGAGCGACCACACGGCGCCGCGGCCCGGGCCGCGGGGAATCGTCCGGCCCAGCTGGTCCATGAGGGTGCCCAGGCGGGGGCCGATCGCGTCCCGGTCCAGGTCGGCGGCGAGCAGGCGGACACCGCAGGAGATGTCGAAGCCGACGCCGCCGGGGGAGACCACACCGCCGGCGGCGACGTCGGTGGCTGCCACGCCGCCGATCGGGAAGCCGTATCCCCAGTGCACGTCCGGCATCGCGTACGAGGCGACGGCGATCCCCGGCAGCGTCGCCACGTTGGCCACCTGCTGCAGCGCCTCATCGGCGGCCTGGTCGGGCAGGAGCGCGGCCGAGGCGAACACCACGCCCGGCACCCGCATGTCCCCTTCCCGCTCGATCCGGTACCGGTAGGGACCCTCCCGCACGATCTGCATGATCGGTCAGCCCGCAGCGGGTTCGGCGATGCCGGCGGCGGCGAGCCGCACTGGCCGGCTGCCCAGGTCGATGAGTGCCCGGCCGGCCGCGGGTTCGTCGCCGATCTCCGGGACGGACCGGTCACGCGGGTGGCGCCGGGCGTGGCCGGATCCCTCGATGACGGTGCCGTTCACCGTGGTGAGCACGGCACGAACGTGGGTCTCCTCGCCGCTTTCAGCGATGTTGATCCCTACGTCCCACTGCTTGGTCTGCACGGCCGTCGCCTCGCTTTCCATCCGCGCCGCGGTTCATGCTCCGTGTGAGGGGTGGGAGATCGGCGCGAGGTGGTCGAGGAACCATTCGCGCGCGAGGTCGGCCACCTCCCCGAGGGTTCCGGGCTCTTCGAACAGGTGGGTGGCACCGGGAACGATGGCGAGCCGGCTCTCGCATCGCAGCCGGGCCTGGGCCTCGCGGTTGAGTTCGAGCACGCCCTCGTCCCATCCGCCGACGATGAGCAGCGTGGGTGCGGTCACGTCGGCGAGGCGGGGCATCGCAAGGTCGGGCCGTCCGCCGCGGGAGACGACCGCGGCGACGTCCGCGTCGGGTTCGGCGGCGGCCCACAGCGCCGCGGCGGCACCGGTACTGGCGCCGAAGTAGCCGACGCGCAGCCAGCCCGCTTCGGGGCGGGCCCGTAGCCAGGCGGTAGTGTCGACCAGGCGGCGGGCCAGCAGGTCGATGTCGAACACGTTGGCGCGGTCGACCTCCTCTTGGACGGTGAGCAGGTCGAACAGCAGGGTGCCGAGCCCGGCCCGGTTCAGGACGGTGGCCACGAAGCGGTTACGCGGGCTGAAGCGGCTGCTGCCACTGCCATGGGCGAACATGACGAGTCCACAGGGGACGTCCGGCACGGTCAGCCGACCGGCAAGCCTTACCGGTCCGGCCTGGATCTCGACGTCCTCGTCCCGCGTGGGATCGCCGTCCGAGGGAACGCCCGGCACTGATGTCGATGCCGGTCCGGCCACCTGGCCCAGGCACGCCGCGACCTGCTCATCGGTGGTCTGGGAGAAATCGACGTACCACTGCCCGATCGCCGCGAACCCCGCGGGTGCCTCCAGGCAGATCAGCTCGTCGGCGTCATCCTCCAGGGCCGTGGTCCAGCCCGGAGGCGCCACGGGAACCGCGATGACGATGTGCGCCGCTCCATGAGCGCGCGCCACCTGACAGGCGGCCCGCGCCGTGGACCCGGTGGCGATGCCGTCGTCGACCACGATCACCGTCCGCCCCTGCAACGGCACCCGGGCCCGGTCGCCGCGGTACCGCCGCGCGCGACGGTCGAGTTCGGCACGTTCGCGTGCCTCGACGGCGGCCAGCTCATCGGCAGAGACGTTCGCCATGCGGACGATCTCCTCGTTGACGATCCGCACACCGTCCTCACCGATCGCCCCCATCCCCAACTCCGGCTGGAACGGCACGCCGAGCTTGCGGACCACGATGACGTCCAGCGGCGCCTCCAGCGCCCGGGCCACCTCCGCCGCGACCGGAACGCCGCCGCGCGGAAGACCGACGACCACGAGGTCCCGGCCCCTCAGATGCCTCAATCGGTCCGCCAACCGGCGACCCGCCTCGATCCGATCAATGAAAATCATGATTCTGCCCCCTTTCCACCTTCTGTGGGATCGGCCGGCGCCGACCAGGGCCGATGGTCCCTCACTGCCGGGCCGCTCCAGAACGGGGCCAGACCGATCTCGGGCCGCTGAGCGAAGAGGTGCGGGATGCCGTCATGGCGTTTCGTCTCCGGCGCGTCTGGATCGCCTTGACAGCTTCGCCGTGGGAAGGCCGAGGTTCTTGCGCTGCCCGTTCGGTCCGGGACCGTCGGGCGGCGATGGTCCTGTTGCATGAGGACCTTCGTCCCTGGAAGACCACGGACGCCCCGAGGGACGTTGAAATTGGCCTGCGGGACGAGCGAGGGAGCTTTGGCCGCGGATCTTCGGCGAAGGAGCGATCCGACAAAGGAGGTTCGGTGGTAGGGCTGAGAGGCTGAAAGGGCGGACAGACAGCCCGGACGGCGACCTCCACTACCTGATCCGGGCAATGCCGACGTAGGGAAATCGCCTCGTAGGTCCTTTATGCCATCGGTAGCGGCTTTCTTTCCCGAGGGAAGGATGTGAGGCCGATGGGGCTCGCCCATCGGATGGCCGAGGTCTTCCGGGCCAAGGCGAACATCGCGCTGGAGCGGGCCGAGGATCCGCGCGAACTGCTGGACTACTCCTACACGCTGCAGCAGGACCTGCTGGCAAGGGTCCGCCGTGGTGTCGTGGACGTCGCGACCTCCCGCAAGCGCATCGAGTACCGGCAGGAGAAGCTGCGCGAGTCCGCTGAGCGTCTTCAAGGCCGGGCGGAGCAGGTGTTTTCCGCGGGCGATGAGGAACTGGCCCGTGAGACGCTGGCCAGACGCGCACGCCTTCTCGGGGAAGCCGATGAGCTGGCCGGCCGGCGGGATGAGTTGCGAGCGGAGGAGCAGCGTCTGGCGGCCGCGGCCGAGCGTCTTCGGGCCAAGGTCGATGCGTTCGGCCGCCGCAAAGAGATCCTCAAGGCCCGCTATACGCTCGCCGACGCCGAAACCTACGTCAACGAGACCGTGACCGGCGTTTCGGAGGAGATGACCGATGCCGGTCTCGCCACGCGACGCGCGTTGGACAAGCTGTCGCAGACCCGGGGCCGTGCGGCCGCGCTCGGGGAACTGCTCGAATCCGGAACGCTGCCCGGCACCGTCCCAGGCGCCCCTGCCGAAGCCCTGCCGGACGAGTTCGAGACCCGTTTGAACGAAGCGGCAGCGCGGGCCGCGGCGGAAGACGAGCTTCGCGCGATGAAAGCACGGCTGAGCGATCGCACGCCCCCCTCTCCCGAGGCATCGGGACACCCGCCGCAGCCGGACGGTTGATCAGCGAAGGCCACCCGGTACCGCGGGCAGGCTCTACGGGCCCGGCGATGGCGGCTCATGCCCGAGCACGATGACGCGCCCGTCAACCGGCGTGAGTCGACACGGGACGACGGGTGCCTTCGCCGAAGGGACGTGGCCCGAGAGTCGAGTGTCAGCCCTTCTCGACCGTGACTCTGCGGCCGACCGGTTTCGCCTCCGGCATGGCCACACTGACCTCAAGGATGCCACGGTCGTACCGGGCCTTGACGTCTTCGGTGTCCACGCCTGCGGGAAGCCTCAGCGTCCTGGTCAATGTCCCGTAATGGAACTCCGAACGGTGCATGTCCCGGTGTTCCTCGTGCCGTTCTGCATGGATCGTCAGCGTGCCATCGGCGACGGTGATCTCGATGTCCTTGTCCGGATCCAGCCCGGGCAGATCCGCGTGGACGATGTAGCGGTTGTTCTGGACGTAATCCTCGATCCGGAACGGCGGTGCCGTGAAGGATGACAGTGCCGTCAGGGGTGACTCCAGCCAGTCGAAGACGTCCGGGAAGCGGGCAAGTGACTCTCTGCGGGCGGGCTTGGCCATGATGACCTCCTCGCGTAGGTGCCTGTCACCTCTGATCCCATGACGCCTGCCACGCGGTTCCAGCGACCGAAATGCCTCCGTGGACAGGACCTTCGTCCCGTGGTGTGGTGATCGACGGGCTGGGGACCTTCGGCCCTGCCATACGCCTCCGTGACGGGGTTGCGTTGAGACGTTGGAGCGGGTGCGCGATGCAGAATGAGGCAGGGGCTGGGGGACGGCGACCCTCGCTGTGATCACGCCGGCGTCCGTGACCCGCGTCGGCGGCGACCGGGGTCTGTGACGAAAGACCCTGGGACCGCCTCCATCCCGCGCCGGAGTCTGGAAACGAGGAATGGGCCACGGCCGAACGGATGAGGACCGAAAGCGGGGGGTACTGATGATCCGGCATGGTGATCAAAGGAGTCGAGAGGCGGCCTTGGCCGACCTGGAAAGACGCGTGTCCCGGCTGGAGACGCGCACGGAGGCGGTCACCGAGGCGATCCGGCTGCTGGCACACGGGCTGGAGAAGAGCCCGCTGGCCGAGCCGGGTGAGAATGCGGTCGGCGAGGCCGCGCGCCGCGCTTACGACCTGCTGCTCGTCACCGACCCCCAGCGTGCCGCAGGTCAGCGCGAAGCCCGGCGAACATGAGCGGCCGGATGGCAGGGCGTCGCCCGTCGCCGGCCGTCGTGCCAGGGGGCGGGAAAGGACGACCGGCCCACACCGGTGATCCGCCCGCCTTTGACCAAGCGGTCGTCGTGGACGCCGACGGCGTGCGCCTGGCCGGACGCCTCACGGTGCCCGAGCAGGCCCTCGGGGCCATCCTGTTCGCCCACGCCGGCGGCAGCAGCCGGTTCAGCCCGCGTGACCGCTACCTCGCGGCGATCCTCAACGACGCGGGGCTGGCCACCGCGCTGTTCGACCTGCTCACCCCGGCCGAGGAAGCCGACCGTGCCAAGCTCTTCGCCATCGAGGAACTGGCCGCTCGGCTGGGCGGGCTGACCCGCTGGCTGTGCGGGGAGCCGGCGGTCCAGCCGTCGCGGATCGGGTACTTCGGGGCGAGCACGGGAGCCGCGGCCGCGCTGTGGGCCGCCGCCGAACCCGGCGCCGGCGTCATGGCGGTGGTCTCCCGCGCCGGCCGGCCGGACCTGGCGGCCGACCGGCTGCCGGACGTGCGTGCCCCGACCCTGCTCATCGTCGGCGGCAACCACTCTGCCCTGCTGGACCTCAACCGCCGAGCACAACAGCACCTGCGGTGTGAGAACCGGCTGGTCACCGTCCCCGGCGCCACCCACCTGCTCGCCCAGCCCGGCGCTTTGCGCTCGGTCGCCGAACTCGCGCGTGAGTGGTTCCTCGCCCATCTCACACCGTCGAGAGCCCCGGGGGAATCCGCTCACGAGAGGCACGAGCATGACCGGCACCAGCGCCTTCGACGATGAGCTCTTGCCGATCCTCGTCGGCGTCGACGTATCGCCGGCCGAGACCGCGGCATTGTGCTGGGCCGCCGATCAGGCGCGTCTGCAGGGCGGCCGGCTGCGCGTCGTCCACGCCTGGGAGCTGGCGCCCGGTGAGGCGGCCGTGCTCAGCCACGACCAGCGCGAGCAGAAACGCCGAGCGGCCGTCGCAACCCACCGGACGCCGATCGAGGAGGTGCTGCGCAGGGTCGCCCCGGACGTCAGCGCCGACATCGAGATCCTCGAAGGGCCGGCGGGACCCGTCCTCGTCGAGCTCGCCCGTAACGCGTCCATGCTCGTCCTGGCGACCCACGATCACCCCGGCAGACGACGCCTCACCGCCGACTCGGTCGGTCATTACTGCCTGTCCTACGCGCCGTGCCCGGTGGTCACCGTTCCCGGCAAGCCGCCGGGCGGCGACCCGGCATCCGGATCCTGAACCGGACCTCGGCGAACCGAGGAGCGCGCCGTCTCCGGCACGATGACGATGACGACGGCCCGAGTACCGCCGCCCGGCCATGGCGACCGGCCGGCGCGGGATTCGCGGCCCGAATCGACTGGGAGTCCGCCGCCGTCCGGGTGCACGTCAGGCGTCCGTGGGCGTGATCAGGCCGTAGTGGCCGTCGTAGCGGTGGTAGAGCACGTTGCCGCGGCCGGTCGCCTCGTCAACGAAGAACAGGAACGGCCGGCCGAGTTCCTCCAGGTTCGTGGTGGCCTGGGGGAGCGTGAGCACCGGTGCGGGAAGTTCGCTGACGGTGATGGACGGGTCGAGCGGGGCGAGACGGCCCGGCTTCGGGTCAGCCTGGGCGAGCCGGTATCCGCTTTCGGACCGGTACACGACGCTGTCCTGGCCGGTGTCCTGCTCGGTGAACAGATGAAAGTCGTAGTCGAGCAGTTCCATGTCCGCGATGGCCTCCTGCGGGCTCTGCCGCCGGAGGGCGTAGGACTTGTGCCGCATCACCGTGCGCTCCTCCAGAGGGCGGGGGAAGTACGCCGGGCGGTGGGCGTGCGGGCTCTGGCGCCGCCACTCGTGCGGGATGCCCATCGGCTCGCGGCCGCGGATCGCCTCCCAGTTCCGTGCCGCGTGCTCGAGCCGGACGCGGAGCCGGTCGTGCAGGAGATCGATCGCCTGGCGCATCGTCGCGGCGGCGGCCTGGGCGCGGATCAGACGTCCGCTCAGGTCGATGTTGGCCTGCGCGATGGCGGGGCGCTCGACCGCCGGGTCCGCGGCCATGGTCAGCTTGACCCGGGCGAACAACACCGGCTTGTGCGCCGCCCGCAGCGCCGAGCGGACCTTGTCCACCGCCAGGCCGGCCGCGTCGCCGGGAACAGCGCCCCGGGACTCGGTCTGCACCCGCACCTCCGGTGCCCCCTCCATGCCATCACCCCCACGATGGGACCTGCCGCGCCCCGGCCCGCTTCACCAACGCCGGCGCCCGGCCCCCGGGCCGCCGGCGTCATGGGATGACACGGCCGTGGCCGCAACGTAGCCAGAACCGACGTTCCGGCCGCCGCCGACCGGCGTCGAGCGCCGCCTTGGCCCCGCGGTGCCCGCCAGCCGCGCCACCCGTATTCATGCCCGAGCACGCGCCGATGAGTCCCCGCTGCTCAGCGCGGTGCTCATGCGGCGTTCCCACACGGGACACCGGGTGCCAGATCAGAGACGAAGGTCCTTCACCGGGAGGACGAGAATCCCTGAAACAGCGGCACGGTTCCGGACAAGAGTTGTCGTGAACGGGAAGGCCGGACCAAGTGGCCGGCCTGGAACGTCATCGGGGGGAGGCGGCGATGACAACGCCGCGACAGACGAAGAGCAAGGATCGCCCGACGAAGGCGGCGCAGACCAAGCAGGCCAAGACGGCCTCACGCCGGGGCGCGCGTACTGTGCCGACGGCGGAGACCGGACACGGTGTCACCATCCCGGTTCCCATCGTCACTCCGCACCTGAAGGTCTTGCATCCATCGGTGCCGGGGACCTCGAGCATCGGGCATGCCGGGCGCTCGATGGCTCGGCGGATCCCGCCGCCGGGGCGGCTGGCGTTCTATGGCGGCCTCGGGGCCGCGGCGACATTCGGTGTCATCGATTGGCCGGTGGCCCTCGCGATCGGTGTCGGCCTGGCCATCGCGGGCCGAGCCCGCGCCGCGGGACGGCCCCGATCGGCGGTCTCTTCCGCCGGTAGGCCAGAGGCCGGTTCCGAGACGGCCGAGCACCCCTGAGGCCTGGCCCCAGCCAATCGACGGGCACCTTGCAGAAGACAAGCATCCCCCTGCGTTGCAGAAGACAAGCATCCCCCTGCCGATGGGCAGGTGGAGAGGCACCGGCACCGTCGCTAGGCATTCACGCACCGTACGGTTGTCGACCGGCGTCCCGCGCCATCAAGGGCCGGCCGATTTGTCGCGGGAGCCGGCGAACAGGCGGATCCTGCCCTCGTAGCACTCAGCCAGGCCATATGCCAGTCGGGCGGCTTCACGGCACGCTTTACGGTCCGCCCTGTCGCGGGCGGGTATCGCGATGGCCGGTAGCAGCATGGTCAGGGCGTACGCGACGTCGAGAACGTCGCGGTGCATGGCGCCGGCGACATCGTCTTCCACTGACCGAGGCTCACCCGTGAGGTCCAGCGCACGCGGTTCGATTTCGGTGGGCAGGGATGGCGCGGTCTGCAGAGTCTCGCCGGCCCTGGCGAGAATCGGCTGCGCGTAGCGTTCGACCACTGCGTAGTCCTGGCGGGAGGCGGCCAGTATCCGTCCGGCCGTCCTCACCGCGTCGAAACCGTGCCACGCGATCTGCAGAGACGCGGACGTGTCGGCCGCATCCGCTGCGTAAAGGTCCTCGACGAGAGCACGTAGCAGACCTTCGATCGGGTCCCGCTCGGTCATTTGCCCCCCTCGCGCGCCATCCCGTGAGTTGGCGTACCCGCAAAGGACCAGGTCTGCCCGCGACGGCCAGAGCACCGTGCGATCTCATGTGAGCGGTTCGCTCACCCGTTCCCCGCGGTCTGGGTGCGGGGCCGCCGCACGATGGCCAGCGGTCCTTTCGCATGGTGGAGTACGGCGTGACTGATCGATCCGAGGTGGAGGCCGGGAAAGCCGCCGCGCCCTCGGGCACCGACGACGACGAGTTCCGCGATGCCCGTAGCGTCGATCAGTACCGGCGCGGGGGCGCCCTCGATCACCTGTTCGATGATCGGTACGTTGGGGTATTCATTTTCCCATCCCGCCAGGGACTCCGACAGCAACCTGGCCCCTTCCTGTTCGACCGCGGTCTTGTCATAGCGGACCGGTCGCGTTTCCGGTGGGTAGGCGGGATGGGTCCAGGCGTGGATGGCGCGCAGGCCGACGTCGCGCAAGGATGCCTCCTCCAACGCGAAGGCGACGGCATCGACGGAGGCTTCCGAGCCATCGACGCCGACGACGATTTCTGATCGCCTTCGTCGGGGGTCGGCGTCCTGTGGCACGATGACGACGGGACACGAAGCGTGTTCTGCGGCTTGGCGGCTGACCGAGCCGAGCAGCGATCGCGTGAAGGCTCCGGTTCCTCGTGGGCCCAGCACCAGCAGGGTGGCGTCGGCCGCCTCCTGAAGGAGGGTGCCGGCTATAGGGCCGATGCCGAGCCGGCAACGGACCTCGACGGATCCGAAGGCACGGGCGTGTTCCTCGGCGATCTGAATGACGTGCAGTCCAGCGGCCTCGGGCCGCGGTGCCTCCAGGCCCGGTTCGGAGGGGGCCGCGACGTTGTACTCCCAGCGGACGGCGATGTGCACGATCAGCAGCGGTAGCCGCCGTCGTTCGGCTTCGGCCGCGGCCCAGGCAACAGCGTGCAGGGCCTGTGCGGAGCCGTCCACGCCGACCACGATCGGTTTGTTCATGATGCCCCGCCCCTTCGCCTCGACTGCTGGATGGAGGCCCCGGTCGTTGGAACCGCCGAGTGGCTCTTCCGGCATCGTTCGTCCTCGTTCGCGTCCGAGGTAAGGGCCGATGGTCCCGGCGCTGGTCACGCCGGGGACCTACGGGCGCCTCATCGCATCGCCGGCGGGGCCTCAGGGCGGGTCGCGGGGAAGCGGCACAGGGCTCCGATCCCGTCGATGGGTGCGCCGGGGGTTCCGGGTTCCAGCACGCGGATGTCGGCTCCGGTGAGGATCGCCGAGCGTACCGCGATGTCGGCCAGCGGTGCCTGCACCAGCGGGCCGGCGATCCCGGCCAGCGCATCACGCCGGTCGGAGACCTGGCCGGCGTCGGGGCCGAACCATCCGGTTCGCCGGTCCCGGGGGTCGTCGACCACCAGGAGCGTGCGTACCCGGCGGTGGGCGAGCGCGTCGAGGGTGTCACGGACGCCCTCGGCGGAGCCGCCGGCGGGTGATCTCTCCTCTGCCAGGCGCCCCAGCAGCGCTCGTGTCTGTTCCCGTGCTGCCCGGCGTGTTTCGGCTTCGACCTGGCGGATGCGGTCCTGCACTGATCCGTCGGGGCTGCGGCCGCCGCAGACGTGGTGGATGGTCACGCTTCGGCGCAGCGGTGGCGGGAGGCGGCGGGTGAGGTACTGCAGCGCCCGTACGTCGCCGGCGAGCAGCAGCAGCTGGGCCGGGAGGCTGGAGAGGGTGCGAATGAGGGCGTCGGCGACGCGGGCGGCGTTGTGCTGCCAGGAGTCCTCGGCGCGGTGCTGGTAGCGCATCTGGGACCAGCCGCCCGGCGCGTTGCGTTCGATCTCGTCGTCGGGGCCGATGATCGTCTGCGTCACCGCCGTGGTCGCGCCGGGCGGATAGGCCGTGATCTCGGCCCCCGTGCGGTCGACGACGGCCAGCACGTGCGCCGGCCGTTCCTGCAGCCAGGCCAGCAGCGGCAGCAGGTGGGGGAGCGGTGCGCGGACGGCGAGGTCGGGCTGCGTGGATCCGGGCATCGTCACGGCCAGCAGAAGCCGACCGTTCGCGGCGATGGCGGCCAGGACCCCGGAGCCGGGGACCGAAGCCGATATCTCGTTGCCCAGGGCCTTGATCGTGGCCGCGTCGGTGCTCTGGCGGGTCAGCCGGCCGGCCATCGAGTGCCAGCGCGCCCACGCGTTCTCCTCCGGAGGCGCGGACAGGTCGAAGTAGATGGACGCCACCGGGCCGGGTGTGGAGAACAGCCGGCGCAACGCTTCGGTGGTCACCTGTGTCGTCATCTGCATGAACACCACGTTCGACGACGGATGGGACGGCCCGGAAGGGCCGAAAGTCCACGCCCGGTTCACGCCGCGTCCCTGCGGTGCCCGCCGCGCCGAACCGGGTCTTCCAGACCAGGTCGAAAGGGCTTTGGCCCCTGTCTGGGCGCGCGGCGGGCCGTAAAGCCTGAAATCAGGGAGGCGATGTCCGGATGGCCAGTCTCGGAGTAGCGATCGTGCGGCAGTACGAGCGGGGCGTGGTGTTCCGGCTTGGGAAGGTGAGGGGCGTCCGCGAGCCCGGGCTACGATTCATGATCCCGCTGGTCGACCGGATGCGGAAGGTGAGTCTGCGTACGGTCACCATGCCCATCCAGTCACAGCAGATCATCACCCGGGATAACGTCTCCATCGGGGTCGCGGCAGTGGCCTACTTCCGCCGTGTCGATCCGGTGAAGTCGATCGTGGAGATCGAGAACGTGCAGGCGGCGGTCGGGCAGATCGCCCAGACGACGGTACGGAACGTGGTGGGGCGTTCGCTGCTGGATCAGGTGCTCACCGACACCGAGACCCTGAACGAGTCGATCAAGCAAATCCTGGACCGCACGACCCGGCAGTGGGGGATCTACGTCCTGCTCGTGGAGCTGAAGGACATCGAGCTGCCGCCGAGTATGCAGCGGGCGATGGCGCGTCAGGCCGAGGCCGAACGGGAGAAGCGAGCGAAGATCATCGCTGCCGAGGGGGAGGCGCTCAGCGCGGGCCGGCTCGCCGAAGCCGCCGACGTCATCGCCGACCACCCGGTGGCGCTGCAGCTGCGGAACCTGCAGGTCCTCGGGGAGATCGCGGTCGAAAAGAACTCGACCATCGTCTTCCCCGCCCAGTTCCTCGACAGCATCCGCGCGCTCTCGCGGTTCGTCTCCGAGGAGGCGGGCCGGCGCGATGCCGGACGCCCGCATGAAGACTTCCAGGAGTTCGAGCCCCCCACCCGGCCGGTCGCCCGCACGTCCGCACCGTGAGCACCGACGAGCGAAAGGATTGATCCGATGCCGTTCACCGGAGTCGACAGCCTCGACCGAGGCATCCACACCACCAACCGCTGGCTCGCCGACATCGCCGCGTCCTTCGGCACCCAGGACCGCCACCTCGCCTACCGCGTCCTGCGGGCTTGGCTGCACACCCTGCGTGACCGCCTGCCCGTCGAGGCGGCCGCCCATCTGGGCGCCCAACTGCCCGACCCCATCCGCGGCGTCTTCTACGACGGCTGGAGCCCGAGCCACGTACCGCACAAGTACGACGCGCACGAGTTCGCCCTCCGGTTCGCCGGCGAGGCCGGCATCGCCCGCGACGACGTGCCCAAGTCCGCCGCCATCGTCACCGAGGTCGTCCTCTCCCACGTCGAGCCCAGAGCCGTGGAGCAGGCGCTCCGCCACCTGCCCACCGCGGTGCGCTCCCTGCTCCAGCCCGACGGGCCGATCGGCTGACGAACGGACTCTCGAAGCACCACCGGTTGGCCGAATGAGCCGGCTGCATGGCTCAGGCCTCTCGCCCCCTGGCCACCGGCCATCGCGACCATAGCCGGGCGGAACCGGCCGCACCGGCGAAGGAGCGATGCAGATGCCCTGCGAGGACCAGAGCGACCACCTGTCCGTTCGTTACCTTCACGGCGATGACGATCAGCGCCGGGAATTCCAGCGCATGCTGGCAGAATACGTACGTGGTCATCGGGACCGCTGGGACATCACGACGTTCTTGGAAGCCCTCGAGGCCCTCGGTCGTCGTATCCCGGAGATCCACTTGACGTTGCTGTGCAGGTCAAACGGGCGCTTGGCCGTCGTCATCGACTATGAGCTCGCCCCGATCGACATGACGGTCGGTCGATCGCAGTGAAACAACCGGTGACCGCCATGACCGGTCGACATGTCGGCATGTCAGCAGGGGAAGCCGTACCGGCCACGGAGGCGGACGAAGCCGGCCGGGGTCAAGGTCCGTTGCGGTGCGAGTCCGGTGGCGGTGCGCTGAAACAGCACCACGTCCTCGTATCCACCCGGTCCGATGGGCTGAACGAGCCGGCCGCCGGGCCGAAGCTGCTCGACCAGGGGCGCGGGGACTTCGGGGAAGGCGGCCGACACGATGATGGCGTCGTAGGGAGCATGCTCCGGTACTCCGCCGCTGCCGTCCCCGACCAGCAGCTCGACGTTGGTGATGGAATGCCCTGCGAGGTTCTGCCGGGCCTGCTGGACAAGGTCCGGCCACCACTCGATGCTCACGACATCACCGACGAGCCGGGCCAGCAACGCGGTCTGGAAGCCCAGGCCGGTGCCGACCTCCAGTACGTGCTCGCTCCCGCTGAGGTCCAGGCCCTCGATCATCCGCGCCGATAGCGACGGCTGCGTGGTGACCTGCCCATGACCGATTGCGATGGGCACGTCGTCGTAGGCCACGCCGACCCGGTCGGCCGGCACGAATCCCGCACGCGGGGTCACAAGAACGGCCTCGATCACTCGCTCGTCACGGATACCCGCTGCACGCAAGGCCCTGACAAGGTCATCGGGACTTCCGGCCGGCCACCTCATCTGCTCCCACGGTCCCATACGAGCGTGTGGCCACGGCGACAGGCCCCACGCGAAGCCGGATCAACGATCCACCACAAAAGGTGTTGTTCGACGAGGTCGCCGGCCCCTCGACTTGTGCATCACCTCCGTGGCCGCAACACCTGGGCGGCCACCGAACGCGCCATCCTGACCTGCGACCGATTCAATGTGCCGAGCGTAGTCGCGCTGCTGTGAAATGCCAGGACCATCGGCCCTGGCCGGTGGCGGAGTGGTTGGGCAGGATGGTCGGATGAAACGCCGCGCGAGCGCCGCACGCGGTCCGGCAGGGCGAGATCAGGGTCGTGGCGCGGGCGCGGGATCCGCGGTGCCGCGGATCGACGGCGCCCACGACACCGGCCCGGCTCAGGAATCTGGTCCAGGGGCGGGATACCGGCCGGTCGCCGGCGGTCCCGTGATCTCTGGCGGACTGTCGTCCGAGCGGGCTCGTTCGCTGCTTCGGCAGGTCGGGCCCAACACGGTTCCGGAGCGGCGGGTGAGCCTGGCGGCGCGGCTGGCCGGGAAGCTGTGGGCGCCGGTGCTGTGGATGCTCGAGGCGACCATTGCGCTGGAACTGGCACTGGGCAAGTGGCTGGATGCCGGGATCGTGGCCGCGGTGCTGGTTCTCAACGCCGCTCTGGGCCTGGTGCAGGAGGGGCGGGCCCAGGCGGCACTGGCGGTGCTGCGGCGACGGCTGGCGGTGAACGCTCGGGTATGCCGTGACGGGGCGTGGGGTTTGCGGCCCGCGGCTGAGCTGGTTCCTGGGGATATGGCGCATGTGCGTGCCGGTGACCTGGTGCCCGCCGACCTGCGTCTGTGCGATGGTGCGGTGTTGGTGGACCAGTCGGTGTTGACCGGGGAATCCGTGCCGGTCGAGCGTGCGGCGGGTGAGGCGATCTATTCGGGGTCGACGGTCGCCCGTGGCGAGGCCACCGGCGAGGTCACCGCCACCGGAGCGGGCACGTACTTCGGGCGCACCGCCGAACTGGTCGGCACATCACGTGCCACCGACCATCTGGCCGCGGTGGTACTGCGAATGGTGCGGGTGTTCATCGCGATCGATCTGGTCCTGGCCGCCGCCGGAGCCGGTTACCTGTCCGCGATCGGCTCGTCCAGCCGCGTCGTACTGTCGTACACGGTCGTGCTGCTGCTGGCCTCCGTGCCGGTCGCGCTCCCGGCTGCGCTCGCGCTGGCCGCCACGCTGGGCGCGCAGCACCTGGCCAGGTTGGGCATCTTGACCACACGTCTGTCGGCCGTACAGGACGCCGCAGGCATGGACGTGCTGTGCGTCGACAAGACCGGCACCCTCACCGAGAACCGCCTGAAGGTGGCCGAGATCGTCGCGCGACCCCCCGCGACCGACACGGACCTGCTGCGCTGGGCCGCCGGTGCCTGCGACGAGGCCACCCAGGACCCGATCGACCTGGCGATCTTGCGCGCCGCCACCGATCACGGTCTGCCGGCGGCCCGGCGAGCGGGTGTCGTACCGTTCGATCCGGCCACCAAACGCGCCGAGGCGACGCTGCACACCGAGTACGGAAGCGTCGACGTGACCAAGGGCGCACCGCAGGTCATCGCCGAGCTCGCAGGCGAGCCCGCCGATCCGCGGGTCGAAGAACTGTCCGCCGGCGGGGCCCGGGTCCTGGCCGTTGCCGTACGCGAGCAGGACGGTCACTGGCGCCCGGTCGGATTGCTGGCGCTGGCCGACCCGCCCCGCCCCGACGCGGCCACCTTGGTCCGCCGGCTGACCGACCTCGGCGTACGGGTCGTGATGCTCACCGGCGACGGTGCGGCCACCGCGGCCGCGATCGCCGCCCAGGTCGGCCTGGACGGCCCGACGGTGCGCGCACCTCAGATCCGGAGCGCCTCCTCCGGCGGCGCGGATTTCGCCTGCCTCGCCGAGGTCCTGCCGCAAGACAAGCACCGCCTGGTCAAGCGGCTGCAGGCCGCCGGGCACACCGTCGGGATGACGGGCGACGGCGTCAACGACGCGCCCGCCCTGCGCCAGGCCGAGGTCGGCATCGCCGTCGCCGGCGCGACCGATGTCGCCAAGTCCGCCGCCGGGGCGGTCCTGACCCGGCACGGACTGGTCGACATCGTCGGTCTCGTCCAGGAGAGCCGCCGCATCCATCAACGGTCGCTGACGTACGCCCTCAACGTGTCGGTCAAGAAGATCGAGGTCCCGTTGCTGCTGGCCATCGGCGTGTTCGCCTGGCGGCAGTTCGTCTTCACCCCTCTGCTGATGGCCCTGCTGCTGCTCGGCAACGATGTGGTCAGCATGGCCATCACCACCGATCGAGCGGACTACTCCCGCCGCCCCGACCGCTGGAGCATCCGTGCCACCATCAGCGGTGCCCTCGTGGTCGCCGCCCCGCTGCTGGCCGCATCGGTCGGGCTGTTGTGGTTCGCGCGGGACATCTGGCCACGACAGGACCTTGATCACCTGCGCACCCTGATCTTCTTCACCCTGGTCGTCTCCAGCCAGGCCGGCATTTACCTCGTCCGTGCCCGCCGTCATGTCTGGACCAGCCGACCTGGGCCGTGTCTGATCGCCGCCTCAACCGGTGGCATCGCCGCCGCACTCACCCTGGCCCTGATCGGAATCCTGATGTCGCCGATCCCGGTCTCGGCCGCCGCGCTCGTCCTCACCACCATCATCGCGGCGGCCCTCGCCGCCGACCTTGCCAAGGTCCCCGCCTTCACCGCCCTCGGCCTGCACCGGCTCTGGCACCCACCGCAGCTGCCCGGTAGCGGCGCCTTGTAACGGACACCGGCGTCAGGCCCAGGAACGCACGGACCGGAAACCTTCCCCGCCCACCGCGCCGTGTCGGTGCATCCGCCCGGCAGCGCGGCCACCGCTCGTAGGGCCGGTGGAGGGCCGGAGAGAAGATGGGGTGTGGCTGCCTGGGTGCTGCACGTCGATCTTGACCAGTTCCTGGCGGCGGTGGAGATGCTGCGCCGGCCGGAGCTTCGCGGGCGGCCGGTCGTGGTCGGGGGTGATGGCGATCCGACCAGGCGCGGGGTGGTCGCCACCGCCTCGTACGAGGCCCGGGCCTTCGGTGTGCACTCGGGGTTGCCGCTGCGCACGGCGGCACGGCGCTGTCCGCACGCGGTGTTCCTGCCGGTCGACCGGGAGGCGTACGAGGCGGCCTCGGCGCGGGTCATGGCGGTGCTGCGGGGGTTCGACGCCGTCGTGGAGGTGCTGGGGTGGGATGAGGCGTTCCTGGCGGTGGCCGGTGAGGAGCCGGAAGAGGTGGCCCAGCGCATCCGCGCCAGCGTACGGGATGCGACCGGGCTGGAGTGCACCGTCGGCATCGGGCGTAACAAGCTGCAGGCGAAGGTGGCGACGGGCCTCGGCAAGCCGGCCGGTGTGTTCCGGCTGACCGGCGAGAACTGGTATGACGTGCTCGGCGACCGTCCCACCGACACGCTGTGGGGCATCGGCCGCAAGACCGCCGGGCGGCTCGCCGCGCTGGGGATTCAGACCGTCCGCGGTCTCGCGGCCGCCGATCCCGCCGTGCTGGCGGCCCGCTTCGGACCGGCCACGGGCCCTTGGCTCGTCCGGCTCGCCCGCGGTGAACACGACGCACCGGTCACGGACGCCCCGCGCCTCGTGCGTTCGCATGGCCGTGAGATGACCTACCAGCGCGACCTGGACGACTGGGACCTTGTCCGCCGCAAGGTTGCCGGTCTCGCCAGACGGGTGGCCGAAGAGATCGCGGCCGAACGGCGGGCAGCGGTCCGCGTCGTCGTCACGGTACGGTACGCGCCCTTCACGACCCGCACGCACGGGCATGCCCTGGCGACACCGACCGCGGAGCCGGCGGCGATCGAGCGGGCCGCTCTCGCCGCCCTCGAGGGGTTCGGCACGCATGCCCCGGTGCGCCTGCTCGGCGTCCGCGCCGAGTTCCCACGCCGGACCTGCGGTGAGGTGGCCGAAAAGCCTTCAGGTGACGCTGCCGGGTGAAAGGACCATCGGCCCTGGTCTCGTTCGCTTATGCCGACGGATTCTGATGTTCGGGGGACGGCCACGGTGCCGGTTGGCCGCTTCGACGCGGGAATACGCCAGGGCGCTCGGCGAGGCACCAGGTCGCGCGTCCGCAGGCGGCCCGTGGTGTGGTGCCGGTGCGGGCGTTCGTGACGAGAGTGCTTCGCGGGCCCCGGCGTGGACCTTGTCGAGGGAGAACCTCTGCTGAGGGGGACGACCCATCATGGGGATTAGCGATCGTATTGTCTGGTTCTCCGATGTCGGCCGGGCGGATGTCGGCGTCGTCGGGGGCAAGAACGCTTCGCTGGGTGAGCTGATCCGCGAACTGGCCAAGGCCGGGGTGCGCGTGCCGGAGGGATTCGCCACGACCGCGGACGCATATCGCGAGCTCCTCGCCGTGGGCGGTCTGCGCGAACGGGTGGCCGAGCAGATCGACCGGCTGCACCAGGGCGCGGAACTCGCCACGGTCGGCCAGGCGATCAGGCAGGCGTTCCTGCAGACCGAGCTTCCCGCCGGCCTGGCCCAGGCCATCACCGGCGCGTACCACCGGCTCGCGGCGGAGCTGGGCCGCCCCGACCCCGACGTCGCCGTGCGCAGCAGCGCGACGGCGGAGGACCTGCCGGAGGCCAGCTTCGCCGGTCAGCAGGAGAGCTTCCTCAACGTCTCCGGCGAGACGGCCCTGCTCACCGCGTGCAAGCGGTGCTATGCCTCGCTGTTCACCGATCGGGCCATCAGCTATCGAGAGGACCTCGGCTTCGACCACGCCAAAGTGGCCCTGTCCGTCGGTGTACAGCGGATGGTCCGCTCCGACCTGGCCGGCGCGGGCGTGATGTTCTCCATCGACACCGAGACCGGGTTCCCGCGCGCGGTGCTGATCAACGCCTCGTGGGGGCTGGGGGAGACGGTCGTCGGCGGGCTGGTCGACCCGGACGAGTACCTGGTGTTCAAGCCGATGCTCGACCAGCCGGGACTTCGCCCCGTCCTGTCCAGAACCCGGGGAGGCAAGCAGCGCAAGACGATCTACGCCGGCGACTCCGCGGGCGCGAGCACGCGCATCGTGGACACCGACGAGGACGAACGCGACCGCTACGTCCTCGACGACGAGGAGATCCTCGCCCTCGCCCGCTGGGCCGCCGCCATCGAGAACCACTACGGCGTCGCCATGGACATGGAATGGGCCAAGGACGGCCGTACCGGCGAGCTGTTCGTCGTGCAGGCGCGGCCGGAGACGGTGCAGGCTCGGCGCGAAGCCGCACTGCTGCGCTCCTACCGGCTGCGCACGAGCGGCGAACGGCTCGTCAGCGGACTGGCGATCGGTGACGCCATCGCCGCCGGTCAGGTCTGCGTCCTGGGCAGCGCCGCCGAGATCGACCGATTCTCCCCCGGCTCGGTGCTGGTGACCCGGATCACCGACCCCGACTGGGAACCGATCATGAAGCGGGCCGCCGCCGTCGTCACCGACCACGGGGGCCGCACATCCCACGCCGCCATCGTGAGCCGGGAGCTCGGGGTGCCCGCCATCGTCGGCACCGAACGCGCCACGACCACGCTGACCGACGGCCGGCAGGTCACCGTCTCCTGCGCCGAGGGCGACCAAGGCTTCGTCTACGCCGGAATCCTCGACTTCGACGAGCGCGAGCTCGACCTGGCCGACATCCCCCGCACGAACACCAAGGTGATGCTCAACCTGGCCAACCCGGCGGCGGCATTCCGCTGGTGGCGCCTGCCCGCCGACGGTGTCGGGCTGGCCCGCATCGAGTTCGTCGTCAACAACCACGTCAAGATCCACCCAATGGCGCTGATCCACTTCGACGACGCCGACGAAGAGGTCAAGCGGCAGATCACCGAGCTGACCCGCGGCTACGACGACAAGCCCGAGTACTTCGTCGAACGCCTCGCCCACGGCGTGGCCCGCATCGCCGCCTCCCGCTGGCCCGACCCGGTCATCGTCAGGATGAGCGACTTCAAGACCAACGAGTACGCCCGGCTCATCGGCGGGCAGCGGTTCGAACCGGCCGAGGAGAACCCGATGCTCGGCTGGCGGGGAGCCAGCCGCTACTACAGCGACGCCTACCGGGACGGTTTCGCTCTCGAGTGCCGTGCGATACGGCGGGTCCGCGACGATATCGGGCTCACCAACGTCATCGTCATGATCCCCTTCTGCCGCACCGTCGAGGAGGCCGACCAGGTGCTCAAGGTCATGAGCGAGAACGGTCTGACACGAGGCCAGGCCGGCCTGCAGGTCTACGTCATGGCCGAGATCCCCGCGAACATCATCCTGGCCGAGCTCTTCGCCGAGCGTTTCGACGGCTTTTCCATCGGAAGCAACGACCTCACCCAGCTCACGCTCGGGGTCGACCGCGACTCGGCCGCGCTGGCGCATCTGTTCGACGAACGCAACCCCGCCGTCATCCGCAGCATCCAGCACCTCGTCACCACCGCCCACAGCCGGCACTGCAAGGTGGGGCTGTGCGGGCAGCGTCCCAGCGACGACCCCGACTTCGCCCGGATCCTCGTGCACGCGGGCATCGACTCGATGTCGGTGACCCCGGACAGCTTCCTCACCGTCAAACAGAACGTGGCCGCCGCCGAACAGGACCGCACCGGGCCATGAAACAACGATCTCGGTACCCGCGACAGCGCCGGACCCTGCCGGAGGTGCTCGAGATCGACGGAGCGGCGCTGTCCGGGTCAGGCATGATCGTCCGGCAGGCCGTGGCCTATGCAGGCGTCACCGGCACTCCCATTCACCTGCGCCACGTACGTGCCGCCCGGCCACGTCCCGGACTGCGGCACCAGCATCTGTGCGCGGTCGAGGCGGTGCGGACGCTGGTGGGAGGCGCCCTGGAAGGCGCGCAGGTGGGATCCGGGGAATTCACCTTTCATCCCGGCGGCGAGGTTCCGCGGGGCGCGTACCGCTTCGACGTCGGGACCGCGGGGTCGGCGACCGCGCTGTCGCTGGCGCTGCTGCCCGTCCTAGCCACCGGCACCGAGGCGGTCGATGTCGAGCTGGTCGGCGGGCTGTTCCAGGACCGGTCACCGTCGGCCTTCCACCTCCAGCACGTCCTGGTACCGCTCCTCGGCCGGATGGGGTTCCCGGTGACCGCCACCATCGTCCGGCCCGGCTACGTGCCGGCGGGCCAGGGCGTGCTGCGCCTGGAGGCCCGGCCCGGAGGCGGGCTCGACGCGCTCGATCTGACGCGGCCCGGGCCGGTGTCGGCCGTATGGGGCATCGCCCTGTCGTCCCACCTGCGGGCACGCCGGGTCAGCGCCCGGATGGCACAGAGCGCCAACGACGTACTCGCCGATGCCGGGTTCGACGCCCGCATCGAAGAGCGCGACGACACCACCTCGCTCCAGCCGGGTGCGTGCCTCGCCCTGTTCGCCGACCTCGCCGAGGGCTGCCGCCTCGGCGCGGACGGCGCGGGGGCTCCCGGCCGCCCGGCCGAGGCCATCGGCTCGGCGACCGCACACCGCCTGCTGGAGGACCTGCGCTCCGGAGCGACGCTGGACCGGTTCGCCGCCGACCAGATCATCGTGTTCGCGGCACTGGCGACCGGGCGGACACGCCTACGGCCGGCCGCGATCAGCGACCATGTGCGCACGGCGCTCTGGCTCGCCGAACGCTTCGACGTGGCGTCCTCCCGCATGGACGGATGCCTCTTGACCATCGAGGGCCGCGCCACAAACCGTCCACCGAAGCGCTGAGCCCGTCCCGTCCCGCAGCCCATGGCCGGCACCCTTGTCCGGTACCGGGCCGTGCTCGGTGTCGTCCCGTTCGGGCCTGCCGTGATCGCGGATCGTCCACGCCTCGGGACAGCTCCAGAGCCGTCGCGCCGGTGCGATCACGGCACGGCCGCTGCGCGCCACCGCACCGTCCCGTCGGGCGTCCGCGGACGGCACTCGGCCGTTGGTCACCGTCGGCCGGGACCTTCGCCCCGCGGGTCGCCGCGGCGTGGGACGGAAGATGGTGATGTCTGCCGGTGACCACCGACGATGTCCGGCAGCACGCGGAGGGTGTGATCACGATGCGGACCGCGCGGGCGAGGGCCGTGCGACGCCGGCCGGAGCCTTCGGAGGCTCATGAGGAGCCTGACCTGGTGCGCCAGTACCTGGCGCAGATCGCCGCCACTCCGTTGCTGACGGCGGAGGAGGAGGTCGAGCTGGGACGGCGCGTTCAGGAGGGCATGCGTGCGGCCGCGCTGCTGCGCGGGGCGGAGGAGAGCGGAGGCGACCTGCCCGCCGGCCGGCGGGATGAGCTGGAGGCGGCGGTCGAGGAAGGTCAGCGGGCGAAAGATCACATGATCCGGGCCAACCTCCGCCTCGTGGTGTCGGTCGCCAAGAAGCACTCCCGGCGCGGCCTGTCCTTCCTGGACGTCATCCAGCAGGGCAATCTCGGCTTGATCCGGGCGGTGGAGAAGTTCGACTACGCCAGGGGCTACAAGTTCTCGACCTATGCGGTCTGGTGGATCCGCCAGGCGATCGAACGCGGCCTGGCCCAGCAGGCCAGGACCATCCGGCTGCCCCTCGAGGTCGTCGAGGAACTGGCGCGAATCGGCCGGATCGAACGCCGGCTCGAGCTCGGCTCAGGACGTGAACCGTCGGTGGAGGAACTGGCCGAGCAGGCTCAGATCCCGGTCGGCAGACTCGAGGAACTGCGCCGTGTGGCCCGCGATGCGCTGAGCCTGGACGCCCCGGTCGGCGACGACGGCAAGACACGGGTGCAGGACCTGATCGAGGACACCGAGGTACTGCGGGCCGCCGACGTGGTGGAGTACCGCACGATGGCCGCGGAGTTGCGCGCGCTGATCGACACGCTGCCACCCGAGGAAGCGATGGTCCTCAGCCTGCGCTACGGGCTGCGCGACGGCCGGCCGCACTCGGTGCGGGACACGGCCGAACGCGTGGGAGTGGGCCCCAAACGCGTACGGCGTCTGGAGAAACAAGCGCTCGCCCGGCTTCGGGGTCCGGGGTGGCGTGATGAACTGGACGCGTTGGCCGCAGGTTGATCAAGGCTCGGCTCTCCGTGGCGCGGCCGGCGCCGTTGTGGGCGGGCTGGGTCGCCGTGGCCGGGGTGACGGGGATCGGGTACTGCCTGGCGGGTCGGTGGCGGTCGCTGTGGTGGATCCTGCTCGCGGTCCAGGTCACCCAGTTCTGCCTGCATGAATGGTTCTCCTGGGCCGGCACGCCCGGATCGGCGCCGGCGCGGCCGGCGCTGCCGATGCACGACGGTATGCACGCCGTCGCGGGTTCCGGGGCGACCGTGGGCGCGTGCGGGAACGGGCGTAGCGGGTCCGTCGACGCATGTGCCCGTCACCGTGGCCGCTGCGCCATCGCGGAGTCCCCCGCGCGCCCGTGCGGCCTGGTCGTGCTGGACGAGATCGAGGTCTACCGGTACGTCGAGATCGATCCGGACCGGATGGTCGAGCGGCGAGCGCACCGGAGCCGGGGGCACTGGCCGCGGCGCGCGTCCCGCCAGGA
>JBEHYF010000066.1:0-28803 GCA_048498315.1 Actinomycetota bacterium | reverse complement strand
GTCGCCCTCGCCCGGTTCGACCGGATGACCGCCGACGAGCTGCACACCTACCTTCGCGGCTGACCACCGGACGGCCGCCCCCGATCACCGGCGCGTCGGCCCGGCTCGTGAGGATGCTCGAACCGAGCGGCCGGGAGGGGGCCGCCAAGCCGCCGCGATCTCTGGCGCCGATCCGGCGTGCGCCCGCGCGGGCGTGGGAGACTTGCGGCATGAGCGGTCCTGTCAGCGCCGACGAGGTCCGCGCGGCCCGTGAGCTGCTGGCCGGCGTCACCGTGACGACGCCGGTGCTGCATTCGCGGTCCCTGTCGGCCAAGGTCGGCGGCACCGTCCTGCTGAAGTGCGAGAACCTCCAGCGGGCCGGTTCCTTCAAGTCCCGCGGCGCCTACATCCGCATCGCCCGGCTGAGCGACGAGGAGCGGGCCCGCGGCGTGGTCGCGGCCAGCGCCGGCAACCACGCGCAGGGCGTGGCCCTCGCCGCCGGGCTGCTCGGCGGCCGGTCCGTCGTCTTCATGCCCGCGGGCGCGCCGCTGCCGAAGGTCACCGCGACCCGCGCGTACGGCGCCGAGGTGGTCTTCGGCGGCCCCGGCGTCGACGCCTGCCTGGAGGCGGCGACGGCGTACGCGCGCGAGCACGAGGCGGTGTTCATCCACCCCTTCGACCATCCGGACATCATCGCAGGACAGGGCACGGTCGGTTTGGAGATCCTCGAACAGTGCCCTGACGTCCGCACGATCGTCGTCCCGGTGGGCGGCGGCGGGCTGATCGCCGGCATCGCCACCGCGGTCAAGACCGCCCGTCCCGACGTGCGCGTGGTCGGCGTCCAGGCGGAGCGGGCGGCGGCGTTCCCGCCGTCGCTGGCCGCCGGGCATCCCGTCGTCGTCGAGCCGGCCGGGACGATGGCCGACGGCATCGCCGTGGGCCGTCCCGGCGACCTGACGTTCGAGATCGTCTCCAAGCTGGTCGACTCGTTCGTCACCGTGTCGGAGGAGACGCTGTCGCAGGCGCTGCTGAACTGCCTCGAACGCTCCAAGCAGGTCGTCGAGCCGGCCGGCGCGGTCGGCGTCGCCGCACTGCTCGACCGGCCGCACATGTTCGAGCCGCCGGTCGTGGCGGTGCTGTCCGGCGGCAACATCGACCCGCTGCTGCTGTCGAAGGTGCTGCGGCACGGGCTCGCCGGGGCCGGCCGGTACCTGATGTTCCGAGTTCGGCTGCGCGACCACCCGGGCGCGCTGGTCACCCTGCTGAGCGAGCTGGCCGAGATGGAGGTCAACGTCCTCGATGTGGTGCACGAGCGCTTCGCGCCTCGGCTGAACGTCGACGAGGCCGAGGTGCTGCTGCACGTCGAGACGCGCGGGCCCGACCACTGCGACCAGGTCCTCGGCAGGCTCCGCGCGGAGGGCTACCCGCTCAGCTTCACCTGACCCCCTTGACCCGGTTGATCCGGTTAATCGGTTGAGCCGGAATCTCGCCCGCATACTGTTGTGCGGTCGGCGTGCCCCGGGGCCCACGCGCGCCCTCACAGTGTCAGTGCCGTCTGGTATCACGGCGGGAATCCGACTTCAGCACCCCCTGGGGGACCGGTGTCCGACATCATCATCGCCGAAAGGCTGGTCAAGCATTACGGCAAGGTGAAGGCGCTCGACGGCGTCGACCTGCGCGTGCCCGCCGGCACGGTGCTCGGCCTGCTCGGGCCGAACGGCGCGGGCAAGACGACCGCCGTGCGCATCCTCACCACTCTGTTGCGGCCCGACGGCGGCCACGCCTCCATCGCCGGCCACGACATCATCCGCGAGCCGGCGGCCATCCGCAAGATCATCGGCCTGTCGGGGCAGTACGCCGCCGTCGACGAGCACCTCACCGGCCGCGAGAACCTCGACATGGTCGGCCGGCTGTACCACCTCGGCGCGGCGACCGCCCGGGCGCGGGCGGCCGAGCTGCTGGAACAGTTCTCGCTCACCGAGGCCGGCGACCGGCCGGTCAAGACCTACTCCGGCGGCATGCGGCGCCGGCTCGACCTGGCCGCCAGCCTCGTCGCCAGACCACAGGTGATCTTCCTGGACGAGCCGACCACCGGGCTCGACCCGCGCAGCCGCCTCGGCATGTGGGACGTCATCCGCGACCTCGTCCGCGAGGGCGCCACGCTGCTGCTCACCACGCAGTACCTCGAGGAGGCCGATACGCTGGCCGACGACATCGCGATCATCGACCGCGGCAAGGTCATCGCGCAGGGCACCGCCGACGAGCTGAAGGCGCAGGTCGGCGGCGAGCGGGTGGAGCTGGTCGTGGCCGACCGCTCACAGCTCGCCAAGGCCGCCGACGCGCTGTGCGGCGTCGCCGCCGGCACCCCCGTCGTCGACGAGGACTCCCACATGGTGACCGTCCAGGTCACCGGCGGCACGCGCGCGCTCGCCGACATCGTGCGCGAGCTCGACGCCGCCGGGGTCGAGGCGCAGGACCTCGCCCTGCGCCGGCCCACCCTCGACGAGGTCTTCCTGTCTTTGACCGGCCACGCCGCCGACGAGGAGGAGCAACGATGAGCACGCCCTACGCGATCGGCGACGCGGTGGTCATCACCCGCCGCCACCTGCGGCACACCACCCGCATTCCCGAGCTGCTGTTCTTCTCGATCATGCAGCCGATCATCTTCATCCTGCTGTTCACGGTGGTCTTCGCGAACGCGATCAAGATCCCGGGGATGGATTACAAGAACTACATGATGCCGGCGATCTTCGTGCAGACCATGGCGTTCGCCACCGCGGGCACCTCCGTCGGCCTCGCCGACGACCTGCACAAGGGCCTGATCGACCGGTTCCGGTCGCTGCCGATGGCCCGCTCGGCGGTGCTGGTCGGCCGGCTGGTGGCCGAGTCGGCGCGCAACACGGTGACGCTGATGATCATGGTCGGGGCCGGGTATGCCGTCGGCTTCCGGTTCCAGAACGGCGCGGCGGCCGCGGTCGGCGGCATCGTGCTGCTGATCGCCTTCGCGTTCGCCTTCTCCTCGATCGGCACGGTCATCGGCCTGGGCGTCAAGTCGGTCGAGGCCGCCAACATGGCCGGGATGATCTGGATCTTCCCGCTGACGTTCCTGAGCAACGGGTTCGTCGCCATGAGCAGCCTGCCCGGCTGGCTGCAGGGCGTGGTCCGCTACAGCCCGGTGACGACGATGAACGACGCCCTGCGCGCCATGTTCTACGGTCACGGGCGCGCGATCGCCGCCCCGGCGCTGCAGTCGGTCGCCTGGATCGTCGGCATCACCCTGGTCTTCCTGGTCCTGGGCGTCCGCCAGTACAAGAAGGCCGCCGGCCGCTGAGCCGCCCGCACGCGAGGGCCACGCGCGCCCGGTGCCCGAGCGGCGCCCGAGCCCGGCGGCCGCGACAGGCGGGCCGGCCGTTCGGCCGGGCCCGCACGCGCGTGCGCGGATCAGGCGGCTCGGACAGGTCAGGCGGATTGGAGGGCGGGCTTGCCCGGGCTATAGACCCACGCGTTGAACAGCTTGTCCAGGTTCTTGTGCGTGAAGTGCTCGGTGAACGCGATGAACTCGGGCGTCGTGTCGTTGCCGTACCGGTGCGCGGCCGGCCACGCCTTGAGCAGCGCGAAGAACGCCTTGTCGCCGACCGTCCGGCGGATCTGGTGGATGGTCATCGCGCCGCGCGTGTACACCAGGTCGTCGAAGATGTGGTCGCGGCCCGGGTCGGCGACCTTGCCGCTCCAGTCGGTGTTCGGCGAGTTGTAGGCCGCGTCGAAGAACTGCTGCGCGGTCTGGCCGCCGTGCTGCTCGCTGTACAGCCACTCCGCGTACGTCGCGAAGCCCTCGTTCAGCCAGATGTTCTTCCACTGCGCCGGGGTGACCGAGTCGCCGAACCACTGGTGCCCCAGCTCGTGGGCGAGCAGGTCGGCCGTTGGCGGCGCGCCGACGGCGCGGCGGGCGTACACCGGGCGGCCCTGGGTCTCCAGCGAGTAGCCGACGTTCGGGGCGAGCAGGTCGATGCCGCCGACGGAGGAGAACGGGTAGGCGCCGAAGACTTTCTGCTCCCAGTCGATGACGTTCGTGGTGGCGGCGTTGAAGTCGGCGCTCGCGGTGCCCGTGTTGACCGCGGCCGGGTCGACGGCCGTGATGTTACGCAGGCCGGTCGCGGTGCGGGTGTCCTTGACGTCGAAGTGGCCGATGGCGACCATCACCAGCTCGCTGGCGGTCGGCTGCCGGTCGATCCAGCGGAACGTCGTATCCGTCCCGTGCGCCGACGTGCCGGCGGGCTCGCCGTTGGCCAGCACTTGCAGGCCCGTCGGCACGGTGACAGCGAAGTCGTACGTCGCCTTGTCGCGCGTGGTGTCGTTGACCGGGTACCAGGTCGCCGACCCGAACGGCTGCGACAGGGCGACCGCGCCGTCGTGGGTGGCGATCCAGCCGGAGACGCCGAGCGCCTTGTCGTTGATCATCTGCGGTACGCCGGAGTAGGCGACGTTGACGGTGAACTCGCTGCCCTTCCGCAGCCCACGCGGCGGAGTGATCACCAGCTCCTGCGCTCCGGTGCGCGTGTACGCGGCCGGCCGGCCGTCCACCGAGAGCTTGCCGATCTTCAACGGGCCGAGGAAGTCCAGGTCGAACCGGGACAGGTTCTGCGTGGCGCGGGCCAGGATCCGCGCGTGCGCGTCGATCGCCCCGGTGCCGGGGGTGAACGTCAGCGCCAGGCTGTAGTGCTCGGCGTCGTACCCGCCGTTGCCCATGTCGGGGAAGTACGGGTCGCCGGCGCCGGGCGCCCCCGGGGTGAACGCGCTCCGGGCCTCCGCGGCCGGCAGTGGGGCGAGCAGGCCGACCGCCGCGACGGCGGCGGCGATCGACAGTGCTCGCGAGGTGATCCTCACCATGGACTCTCCAGTTCGCTTCGAGGACGGACGCCCGTTGACCGAGCACAGCATGCTCCCGGTACCCTCCGGTCACAAGGGTTTCGCCGTCGCGTCGCCGATCGTGACCGCGTCGGCGGCTCGGGCGATCACCACGATGCCGGGCGCTTCGTGCCGTACAGCCACGCCTGGAAGAACGGTCCCAGCGGCCTGCCCGACACGCGCTGGGCGAGCGCCTCGAACTGCGCGGTGGTGCCGTACCCGTGGCGGTGCTGGGCGGTCCAGTCGCGCAGGATCGCGAAGAACGTCTGGTCGCCCACCTTGTTCCGCAGGGCCTGCAGGGTCATCGCCCCGCGCTCGTACACCGAGCGCCCGAACAGCTGGGACCGGCCGGGCGCGGCGGGCGGCACTGACCACAGCGCGGCATCGTCGGCCCGCGCGTACCGCTGGTCGAACTGCTGCTGCACGGACGGACCGGTGGTGCGCTCGTCCCACATCCACTCGGCGTACGTCGCGAACCCCTCGTTCAGCCAGATGTCGCTCCAGCGGGTGATGGTCACGCTGTCGCCGAACCACTGGTGCGCCAGCTCGTGCGCGAGCGTCGATGGCATGGCGCCCATGGCGCTGGTGTACTCCGGCTTGGTCTGCGTCTCCAGCGAGAACTGCACCTGCGCGTTGTCGACGATGCCGCCGGTCGAGCCGAACGGGTACGGGCCGAAGAGCTTGGCCCATGCGTCCGTGATCTCCCCGGTGCGGTCGAGGAGCTGTCCGGCGCTGATGGTGTCCACCGCCGGGTCCACCGCCACGTACGCGGGGATGCCGCCGGGGCTGCGGCCCTGCTTCACGGTGAACCGGCCGACGTCGACGGTGGCCAGGTAGGTGGCCATCGGGGCGGGCTCGTGCCAGGTGAAGGTGGTCGAGCCGCCGGACGTGCGCGCGCCGGCCGGCTGCCCGTTCGCCACCGCGGTCAGCCCGCGTGGCACGGTGACGGTGAAGTCGAACGCCGCCTTGTCGCTCGGGTGGTCGTCGCAGGGGAACCAGGTGCGCGCGCCGCTGGGCTCGTCCCCGGTGAACACGCCGTCGGCGGTGGGGATCCAGCCGTACCCGCCGAGCAGCGGGTCGTCGATCTCCTTGGGGGTGCCGGAGTAGTCGACGCGGACGTCGAACCGCTCGCCGCGCGCGATCGGCCGCGGCGGGGTGATCTCCAGCTCGCCGCCGGCGCGGCGGTACGCGGCGGATCTCCCGCCGACCGTGACCCGCGAGACGGTGAGCCCGGTCAGGTCCAGGTCGAAGCGGGACAGCGGCATGGTCGCGGAGGCGGTGACGGTCACCGCGCCGGCCAGCTCCGGCGTGGCGTGCGGGGTGATGCGCAGGTTCAGGGCGTAGTGCCGGACGTCGTAGCCGCCGTTGCCGTCGCCGGGGGTGTACGGGTCACCGGCGGAATCGGCGCCGGCGGCGGGGGCCGCCCGCCCGGCGGGCGCGGCGGGGCCGTTCGCGATACCGGAGCAGGCGGCCGGCGCGCCGGCCGCGATCACGGCGACGAGCAGGAGGTTCGCGGCACGGCGCGGCAACGGGCTCACCGCCTCAGGGTTGCGGGAAAGCGCGAAATGAGCAAATGGTGCCCCCGGCCGGGCCGGTCGGGCCCGGGACGTCCCGCCACGGGCGGGGGCGTGGGGGACGCCCGGGGGTCTAGAGGTTGCCGCGGCGTTCCTGCTCGCGCTCGATGGCCTCGAACAGCGCCTTGAAGTTGCCCTTGCCGAAGCCGAGCGACCCGTGCCGCTCGATCAGCTCGAAGAAGACCGTCGGGCGGTCCTGCACCGGCTTGGTGAAGATCTGCAGCAGGTAGCCGTCCTCGTCCCGGTCGACCAGGATGCTGCGCTTCTGCAGTTCCTCGATCGGCACCCGCACCTCGCCGATGCGCTCCCGCAGCTCGGGGTCCTCATAGTAGGAATCGGGGGTGTCGAGGAACTCCACGCCGGCGGCGCGCATCGCGTCGACCGTGTAGATGATGTCGTTCGTGGCGAGCGCGATGTGCTGCATGCCCGGCCCGCCGTAGAACTCCAGGTACTCGTCGATCTGCGACTTGCGCTTGCCGATCGCGGGCTCGTTCAGCGGGAACTTGACCTTGCGCCGGCCGTCGGCGACGACCTTCGACATCAGCGCCGAGTACTCGGTGGCGATGTCGTCGCCGACGAACTCCTTCATGTTGGTGAAGCCCATGACTCGCTGGTAGAAGGCCACCCACTCGTCCATCCTTCCCAGCTCGACGTTGCCGACGCAGTGGTCGATCGCCTGGAAGAACCGCCGCTCCGGCGGGGCGACGATCGGGTCCGTGGCGACGTACCCGGGCAGGTACGGGCCGGTGTAGTCGGACCGCTGGACCAGCGAGTGGCGGGTCTCGCCGTAGGTCGCGATGGCCGCGATCACGACCTTGCCGTGCTCGTCCTCCAGCACGTGCGGCTCCTCGACACCGGTCGCGCCGTGCCGCACCGCGTGCTCGTAGGCCGCCTCGGCGTCGGGCACCTCCAGGGCCAGGTCGATCGCGCCGTCGCCGTGCGCGGCGACGTGCCGGCCGAGGTCGGTGCCGGCCCGCACGGCGCCCTTGAAGACGAGCCGCGCGCTGCCCGACTCCAGCACGTACGCGGCCTCGTCACGGGAGCCGGTCTCCGGGCCCTTGTAGGCGACGCAGCGCATGCCGAACGCGGTCGAGTAGTAGTGCGCCGCCTGCTTGGCGTTGCCCACGGCGAAGACGACGGCGTCCATCCCGCGGACGGGGAAGGGGTCGCGTTCGGCGTTCTGCCGCGTGGCGGCGTCGTCGGCGGCGTGCTCCGGCGCGACCGGGTGCCGGGCTGCGTCGGTCATCAGATCTCCTTGGAGGGTGAGGCGACGGACCCTCTCAATGTCGATCGTCCCGACATAGTGCGCAAGAGACTCATGAATCGCTGGTCAATCTGTACAGTGATACACGGTGGAATGTGCCGATTTTGTACAGGCTGACCATGATCCCGGGGAGGCCCTGCTGTGATCGACGATCTGGACGCCCGGCTGATCGAACTGCTCGCCGCCGAGCCGCGCATCGGCGTGCTGGAGTGCTCCCGCCGCCTCGGCGTCGCCCGGGGCACCGCCCAGGCCCGGCTGGACCGCCTGCAGGAGCGCGGCGTCATCCGCGGGTTCGGCCCGGAGATCGACCCGGCGGCGCTCGGCTACCGGGTCACCGCCTTCGTCACGCTGGAGATCCGCCAGGCCGGCGGCCATGACCCGGTGGCGGAGCGGCTGTCGGCCATCCCCGAGGTGATCGAGGTGCACACGATCACCGGGGGCGGTGACATGCTGTGCCGCATCGTCGGACGCGACAACCAGGACCTGCAGCGCGTCATCGACCTGATCGTCGACGTCGAGGGCGTGCAGCGCACCTCGACCGTGATCGCGCTCGCCACCCCGGTGCTCCCGCGCACCCTGCCCCTCGTGCGGAGCGCCGCGGCCCGGCGATCCTGAACGCGGAGCCGCGTCAGGACGTGGCCGCGGCGTGGGACGCGGATCGGCGGCGCCCGGGCACCGCGCGTGACCGTGAGCGATGACGCGCGGTGCCCGGGGCGGATCGTCCTGCCGGTGTCCGTGAACCGCGCTCGGGGCGCGGGCGCGATTCAGGCGTACGGCTGCGGTGCGGGCGTACGGCGGTGTTCCGGGCGTTCGCCCGCCGCGGGATCGGCGTCAGGCACCGGCGTACGGCGTGGCGTCGAGGATCTCGACCTCCATGCTGCGGCCGTTCGGCAGCGTGTACTTGGCCTTCTCGCCGACCTTCTTGCCGTTGATGGCGGCGCCGAGCGGCGATTTGGGGGAGTAGACGTCGATCGGAGCGCCACTCTCCTCGCGCGAGGCCAGCAGGAAGGTCACCTCGTCGTCGTCGCCGCTGAAGCGCACGGTGACCGTCATGCCGGGGCCGACCACTCCCTCGGTGCGCGGCGCCTCACCCACGCGGGCGTTCTGCAGGATCTGCTGGAGCTGGAGGACGCGGCCCTCCTGCTTGCCCTGCTCTTCCTTGGCCGCGTGGTAACCGCCGTTCTCCCGCAGGTCTCCCTCTTCGCGAGCGGCCTCGATCTTCTTCGCGATCGCGATCCGGCCCTCGCCCGTGAGGTAGTCCAGCTCTGCCTTGAGCCGGTCATACGCCTCCTGGGTCAGCCAGGTGACGTTCTCATCGCGGGTCTCGGTCACGGGTACTCCTCATCACGTGAAGTGCGGCCGTTGAACTCTCAAGGCTACCGGCATTTGAACGCGAAGTAGCCGACCGACGAGAGCTTTGTGCCGTTACGACGCTCATGTTTGTTCCCCGGTGGGGGGTACTTTTTAACCTGCGCGGCACTCGTTGACCGTCACGGACGTCGCGCGCGCCGACGTCGGCACGGTCTGGCGGCGGTCGACGTCGCTCACCCCCGCCGGCACGGTGACCTCCACGTGGGCAAGCTCGGCGTGGCGGACGTCGTACGCGACGATCGCGCAGCGGACGCTCTCGCCCTTCGGCTTGCTGATCTCATAGTGTAGGTCCACCGAGCGGTCGGCGACCTGCCACGAGACGACCTGCGGCGTGATCCCCGGCGTGCCCTCGCTGTAGGCGACGATGATCGCCCAGCCCGCGGCGCACAGCGCCACGAACGCGCCGATCACCACGTACGCGATCCTGTTGCCCCTTGCTGCGGTACGCGTGGTGCTCAAGGCGGGAATCTCCGTGCGGTCTGTCAGTGTTCTCCGGAAGAATCATCGCGACGGGAGCGGCGGCTCGCGACGGCGGGCCCGCCCCGCGGGATGACTAGACCTTACGCTGACGGGGAGCCTCAGTTGTCCGAAACATGCGCCGATCCGGAGCCGCTGCGCCTGATGGCCGTGCACGCCCACCCGGACGACGAGTCCAGCAAGGGCGCGGCGACGATGGCCCGGTACGCGGCCGAGGGCGCCCAGGTCCTCGTGGTCACCTGCACCGGCGGCGAGCGCGGCGACATCCTCAACCCGGCGATGGACCGGCCCGAGATCAAGGCCGACCTCGCCGCGGTCCGCATGGAGGAGATGGCCAAGGCGCGGGCGATCCTCGGCGTCGAGCAGCGCTGGCTCGGCTTCGTCGACTCCGGCCTGCCCGAGGGCGACCCGCCGCCACCGCTGCCCGAGGGCTGCTTCGGCGTGCAGCCGGTCGAGGTCGCCGCCGAGCCCCTGGTCCGTGCGATGCGCGAGTTCCGGCCGCATGTCGTGCTGACCTACGACGAGAACGGCGGCTATCCGCACCCCGACCACATCATGTGCCACAAGATCTCGGTCGAGGCGTTCGACGCGGCCGACGACCCCGATCGGTACCCGGAGGCGGGCGAGCCGTGGCAGCCGCTCAAGCTCTACTACCACGTGGCCTTCAACCGCGACCGGTTCGTCGCCGAGCACGAGGCGATGTTGCGCGCGGGCCTGGAGTCCCCCTACACCGAGCGGCTGCGCACGTGGCAGGACCGCCCGCTCCAGTGGGAGATCACCACCAAGGTGCCCTGCGCCGACTACTTCGACGTGCGCGACCAGGCGCTGCTCGCGCACGCCACCCAGATCGACCCGAACGGCCCGTTCTTCGCCTGCCCGACGGAGCTGAAGAAAGAGGCATGGCCCACAGAGGACTACCATTTGGCACGTTCGCTGGTCGACACGGAGCTGCCGGAGGACGACCTGTTCGCCGGGGTCCGGGAGAAGGTGTGCCTGCCATGGTGATTCTCGCGGTCAATGAAGATCAGGTCACACCTGGAGTGGTGGCCTTCTTCATCGTCGCCGCGCTCGGCGTGACCCTCTGGCTCCTGATCCGGTCGATGAACAAGCACATCAGCCGCATCGAGGCGCCCAGCGAGGACGACCTCCGCCAGGCCGAGTGGGAGCGCCGCCGGCAGGAGGCCAAGGCGAAGGCCGCGCCCGGCGACCGGGCCGACGGCGGGCGGTAAGGCACCGCCCTGTCCCTGTGTGCGGGGCGGTCGCAGGCAGCGGAGGGCCGTCCCCGAGCGGTCTGTCAGCCCTCATTCAGGAAGCACTCAACTCCGGAGGTCACCATGGAGGGGTGAGCGAAGCGCGACTGCTCGTGGTCGAAGACGAGCCGAACATCCTGGAGCTGCTGTCCGGAAGCCTGCGCTACGCCGGCTTCGAGGTGGTGACGGCGACCGGCGGCACCGAGGCCGTGCAGGTGGCGCTGCAGCGCCGGCCCGACCTGATCGTGCTCGACGTCATGCTGCCCGACATGGACGGCTTCGACGTCATCCGACGCCTGCGCGGCGGCGGCGCGCACATCCCGGTGCTCTTCCTCACGGCCCGCGACGCCACCCAGGACAAGATCCGGGGACTGACCCTCGGCGGCGACGACTACGTCACCAAGCCGTTCAGCCTGGAAGAGGTGATCGCCCGCATCCGGGCGGTGCTGCGCCGCGCCCAGGGCGGCCCGGCCGAGCCACCGCCCCGGCTCGGCTTCGCCGACCTGGAGCTGGACGAGGAGAGCCACGAGGTGTGGCGGGCCGGCAAGCCCATCCAGCTGTCGCCGACCGAGTTCAAGCTCCTGCGCTACTTCATGACCAACGCCAACCGCGTGCTGTCCAAGGCCCAGATCCTCGACCACGTCTGGGACTACGACTTCCGCGGCGACACCGGCATCGTCGAGTCGTACGTCTCGGTGCTGCGCCGTAAGCTCGACAAGCTCGGCCCCCGCCTGATCCACACGCTGCGCGGGGTCGGGTACGTGCTGCGCCTGCCCCCGGAGCACTAGTGACCACGTGGGTGCGCCGCCTGTCCGCGCGCACGCCGCTGCGGGTCAAGCTGATCGCCGCCGTGCTCGCGCTGGTCGCGCTCGCGCTGGTCGCGGTCAGCGGGGCGAGCGTGTCGGCCATGCGCGGCTACCTGCTGGGCCGCACCGACCAGCAACTCGCCGATGTGGCGCACCGCACCGAGCGCTTCCTCACCGACGCCGGCGGGCAGCCCAGGCCGAACGGCCAGTACGACATCCAGGTCCGTGACGCCGGCGGCAAGACGCTGGTCACCGTCACGCCCATGCTGTGGCCGGGGCCCGAACCCCAGCCCGACGTTCCCGAGGACGCCGCCTGGCTCGATGCGCACGCCGAACGCCCGCTCACCGTCGCCGCGCAGAGCGGCGACCTGCACTGGCGGGTGTACGTGGAGCCGCTCGGCACCGGCTACATCGTCGTCGGCTCGGACCTGCGCGACGTCGGCCGGACCGTCACCCGCCTCGTCGGCGTCGAGCTGGTCGTCGGCAGCGTGGTGCTCGTCCTCGTGGCCGGCCTGGGCATCGCGATCGTCCGGGCCAGCCTCCGGCCGCTCGCGGAGATGGAGCACACCGCGGCGGCGATCGCCACCGGCGACCTGTCCCGCCGAGTCGCTGACGCCGACCCGCGAACCGAGGTCGGCCGCCTGGGGAACGCGCTGAACGGCATGCTCGCCCAGATCGAGCGCGCCTTCCACGCGCAGGCGCGGTCGGAGGCCACGGCGCGGCAGTCGGAGGAGCGCATGCGCCGCTTCGTCGCCGACGCCAGCCACGAGTTGCGCACGCCGCTCAGCGTGATCCGCGGCTTCGCGGAGTACTACCGGCAGCGCGGTGACGTCGACCGGGCCGAGCTGGACCGCCTCATCGGCCGGGTCGAGGACGAGGCCGTCCGGATGGGCGTGCTCGTCGACGACCTGCTGCTGCTGGCGCGGCTGGACCAGCAGCGGCCGCTGGCGATGCGGCCCGTCGACCTGCTCGCGCTGGCCGCCGACGCCGTGCACGACGCCCGCGTGCTGGACACCGACCGGAAGATCACGCTGTCGGTGCGCAGCGGCTCGGCGTTCATCGTCTCCGGCGACGAGGTGCGCCTCCGCCAGGTCATCGGGAACCTGGTCAACAACGCGCTGCAGCACACGCCGCCGGGCACGCCGGTCGAGGTTATCGTCCGGTCCGGCACGCTGGGCGACGCGCCCGCCGCCGTGCTGGAGGTCGCCGACGGCGGACCGGGCATGTCCGCAGAGGACGCCGAGCGCGTCTTCGAGCGCTTCTACCGCGCCGACCCGGCGCGCAGCCGCGGCGGCACGGGCCTGGGCCTGGCCATCGTCGCCGGGCTGGTGCAGGCGCACGGCGGTACGGTCGGGTTGGAGACCGCACCCGGCGAGGGCGCCGTCTTCCGGGTCACCCTCCCGCTCGATCCGGACAGCGTCGACGCCGACCCGGTGGACGCCCGATCGTAGGGCGGCCCGCATCGCCGGCGCGGTGCCGGGGGAGGACGTCGGAGACGGCCTTGGCTTTTATACGGCGCTTATTGCGCCAACTCTCAGGTTCGGCTCAGAGCCGGTCCAGACTGTCGAGCAATCCTGTGAGCGTCAGCCGAGTTAGGACATTGGGGGGACGAGGCAATGGAGACCCACGACCGGCCCTCGGGCGAGCGTCCGGAAGAGCCACAGGCCGGGACGACCCCTGAAGCGGAGCCGCGGCAGGGATCCTCCGCGACGTCCGAGGTGGGGGAGGTGCAGTCCTGGCCGCCGCCCGCCGCGCAGGAGCACACCGCCGGGCCCGGCGCCGAGCCGGCCGCCGGCTCCGGCGAGACGCCGCCGCCGCCCGAGCCCGGCACCGCCCGCCCTGGGTACGCGCCGCCGCCCGGCTACTCCCCGCACGGCTACGCTCCGCACGGCGGCCCGTACCAGGCGCCGCGGCCGGGCCCGTTCGACCCGCCGGCCGGCGCGAGCCCCTACGGCGTGCCCATGGGACCTTACGACCCGCAGGCCGACGCCGAGGCGGGCGGTCCGCACCCGGCGGACGGCTGGTGGAACGCCCGCCGGAAGGTGGCGGCGGGCGGCATCGCGCTCGCGCTGGTCGTCGTCGGCGGGCTCGCCGGCGGCGCCGTGGCCGCGCTCGTCGGGGGCGGCAGGACCACGTACGCCAGCCCGACGGTCGTCAAGCCCGCGGCCGATCAGGGCGCCACCGGTGTCGCCGCGATCGCCAAGGCGGTCGAGCCGAGCGTCGTCTCGATCACCGTGACGACCCAGACGGGCGGCGACGAGGGGTCCGGCGTGATCCTGCGTTCCGACGGCGTGATCCTCACCAACAACCACGTCGTCGCCGCCCAGAGCGCCGGTGGCGGCCAGATGTCGGTGAAGTTCAGCGACGGGAAGAAGGCGCCGGCCACCGTGCTCGGCACCGACCCGGCCACGGACCTCGCCGTGATCAAGGCGTCCGGGGTGTCCGGGCGCAAGCCCGCCACGCTGGGCGAGAGCGCGCAGCTCCAGGTCGGCGACCCGGTCGTGGCGATCGGCAGCCCGCTCGGCCTGGAGGGCTCGGTCACGTCCGGGATCGTCAGCGCCCTGCACCGGGTGCTGTCCGAGGGCGGCGACCGGCAGCCGCAGATGCCTGGCATCCCCGGCATGCCGGGTCAGTCGGGCGGATCCGGCGGTGCGACCATCGCCGACGCCATCCAGACCGACGCGGCGATCAACCCCGGCAACTCCGGCGGGCCGCTCGTCAACGGCTCCGGCCAGGTGATCGGTATCAACACCGCCATCGCCACCTCCGGGGGCGGCAACGGCAACATCGGCGTCGGGTTCGCCATCCCGATCGACACGGCCAAGCAGGTCGCCGACCAGCTCATCAAGTCGGGCAAGGCGACCCACGCCTACCTCGGCGTGTCGCTGTCGGACGCGCTCGGCGACCAGCAGGGCGCCCTGATCGCCGGCGTGCAGAGCGGTACCCCCGCGGCCTCGGCCGGCCTGCAGGAGGGCGACATCATCACGCAGGCGGACGGCAAGGCCGTCGACGGCGCCGAGGCCCTGTCCGCGGCGGTCCGCGCGCACCGGCCCGGCGACAAGATGACCCTGACGTACGTGCGGGGAGGGCAGAAGCACACGGTCACCGTGACTCTCGCCTCGACATCGGGGTGACCGTTCCGCGCCCGCGCGTACCGCGGGCCGCGCGCCACGCCCTCGCGGCGCGCCGCCCGCAATCGCGGCCCAGGCGAGGAGTCCCCAGGCCGGAGGGCTCCCCGCCTGGGCCGTTCCGCGTCCCCGCGACGCCCCCGGTCGGCCCGGCGCGAACGCCCCCGCGCCCGCCCTGGACCCGGTGCCCGCTGGGCCCGGCGTCCGCCCTGAATCCGGCGTCCGCCCTGAATCCGGCGTCCGCCCTGAATCCGGTGGCCGTCGCGCGCGGGCACCGCGCGCGTGTCCGCTCGCGCCGTTGGTGCGCCGGCCGCGTCGGCCGGCGTCTGGCGGTCACGGGTTCTGCGGTCGCGGCTCGGGGCGGCGCGGATCCTCAGGCGGCGCGACCCCGGGACCCGTCCGGGGATCCGATCGTCGCCCGGGTGGGCACGCGCGGCGTGGCCGTTCGCGCCCGCGTCGGCCGCGTCAGGTGGCGGGGAAGGACCCGTCCGGGAAGCCGTCCGGGCCGGTGCCGGACGGCACCAGCACGCGGTCACCGGCGGCGAGACCCCGGGTGATCGCGATGTAGCGGTCGCCGCGCACGCCGAGCGTGACGGTGCGGTTCACCGTGCGGCCGCCGCTGCGCACCAGGACGGTGGCCGTGTCGCCGCGCCGCGCCCGCACGGCGGCGGCCGGCACGTACAGAGCGTCGTCCGCCTGGGCGGTGACCACATCGACGGTCGCGCTCATCCCGACGAGCAGGTGCGGCGGGGAGTCGTCGAGGGCGATGTCGACGCCGTACTGGGCGAGGTTCCCGCTCGTCGTCGCCGCCGGATCGATGCCGGCGATCGTTCCGGTGTACGTGCCGCCCGGGGACACCGCGAAGGCGACCGTCGCCCGCTGGCCGATCCGGAGCGACTGCACGTCGCCGAGCGAGAACATCGCCCGGACCTGCAGGTCGTCGAGGTCGCCGAGGGTGATGAAACCGGTCCGGGAGGTCGCGCCGACCTGGTCGCCGACGGTGCCGCCGACCGCGAGGACGGTGCCGGACATGGGGGCTTCGAGGGTGGTCGCCGCGAGCGTGCGCTCGGCCTGCCGTACCTGGACGTCCGCCTGCGTGACCTTCGCGGCCGCCTGCTGCACCGCGCCGGGCGGGCAGCCGCCGCCCGTACCACCGGCTCCGCCACTCCGCGCCCGCCTGATCGGCGTGGATCCGCCGGTCGGCCGGGAGCCGCCCGGCCGGTGCGTGGGCGCCGGGCTGCCGGTCGGGTGGTGCGTGGGGGACGGCGTCGGTGACGGGCTCGGTCGCGGCGACGACGGGCGGGGCGTGGCCGTGGGCTTCGGCTTGGGCCGGGGCGAGGTCCGGGTGGGCGAGGGCACCGGCGTCCGCGTCGTACGAGTGGGGCGGGGGCTCGCGCCCGTCCGCGCCGCGCCGCCGCGCGCACCGGCAGCGCCCCCGCCTCTACCTCCGCCGCCCGCGCCGCCGGTGCAGATGCCTTGTTGCGCCTTGTCGTAGGCGTCCTGGGCGGCCGCGAGCGCCGCCTTCGCCGCCTGCACCTGGTCCTTGGCGGGCCCGTCGTCCAGCCGGGCCAGAGTCTGCCCCGCCTTGACCTTGTCACCTGGCCGTACGTCGACCTCGCTCACCGTCCCGGAGGTGCCGAAGACCAGCTCGCGGGTGTCGGCGCTGCGTACGTTCCCCGCGGCGCTCACGGTTGCGGTGACGTCCCCGCGCCGGACCACCGTCTGGGTGCTGCCGCTCGCGGGAGCGTCGCCGACGGACATCAGTGCGGTGGCGAGCACGACCACGGCGCCGGCGGTGAGCCAGGGCGGTCGGGAGAGGTTGCGGAGGGTCGGCCGTTTCACGAGGGTCGATCATGGCGGCCGAAGGTCACCGCCACCCGAAACAGTCCTGAGAGTTCTCTGAAGGCGCCCTCTTCACGCCGCCACCGCGGAACCGCGTGAACCCGCACGTCAGAAGCGGGATACGGGTCCGCGCCGCGGGGAGGGGCCGCCCGTACCGCCGCCCGCCGAGCGGCGGCGGGCCCGGCTCGGAGCAATCTTTCAGGATCGGATCAGGTTGACCCAAGCCGCGTCCGTGATCCTGTGGCGGGTGAAAGCCCTACTCCGTCGTCGCCGGGGCCTGCTGATCAACGGTGTCCTGGCCGTTCTGCTCGTCGCAGGCGCGGCGTACGCGTACCTATCGCTGAACGACAATGCCGGCGCATCCTCGCCCGGCCGAATCACCACGGTGCGGCGCGGCACCCTCGTGTCCTCCGTGTCGGCGTCCGGCTCGGTCGCCAGCAGCGAGACCCGTGACCTCGCCTTCGGCACGAGCGGCACGGTCAAGGAGATCGACGTGCAGGTCGGCGACAAGGTGAAGAAGGGCCAGGTTCTCGCCCGGCTCGACGACGCCGAGGCGCAGGACGCCGTGGATTCCGCCCGGGCCGCGCTGGACGCGGCCGAGGCCGCCGGCACCTCGACCCCCTCCCTGTACTCCAGCTACGTGCAGGCGAAGGCGTCGTACAACAACGCGCTGCGCCAGCTCGATGGCACCAAGCTCACCGCGCCGTTCAGCGGCACCGTCATCGCGATCAACGGGACGGTCGGGGGGTCGTCCAGCGGATCGTCGTCGAGCTCGTCGGGCTCCGGTTCGAGCAGCTCGGCCGGCGGCGGCTCCGGCCGGTCCGGCGGGTCGGGCGGGGCCGGCGCCTCCTCAGGGTCGTCCGCGGCATCCGGCTCCGGCGGCTCCTCGACCGGCGGGTTCATGACCATCGCCGACACCTCGAAGCTGGAGGTCGACGGCGAGTTCACCGAGGCCGACGTCGCCAAGATCAAGAAGGGACAGCGGGCCACGGTCACCTTCGACGCCATGCCGGGTGCCCGCGCGACCGGCAAGGTCACCTCGATCGACCAGATCGCCACGACCAGCAACAACGTCGTGCAGTACGGCGTGTCGGTCGCGCTCACCGACCCGCCGAAGGGCCTGCGCATCGGCGCCACCTGCACCGTGCAGGTGACGACGGCGCAGGCCGACGACGCGCTGATCGTGCCGTCCGCCGCGGTCAGGACCGCGGGCGGCCGCAGCACCGTGACCGTCATGCAGAACGGCAAGCAGGTCCCGAAGATCGTGCAGGTCGGCATCCAGGGTGACCAGGGCACCCAGATCACCTCCGGGCTGAACGAGGGTGACCAGGTGGTGATCCCGACCACCGGCGTTACCGGCGGCACCGGCTTCCCGTCCGGCCGCTTCCCGGGGCTCGGCGGCGGGGGCGGGGGCGCCGTCCGGATCGGCGGCGGAGGCCGCGGATGACCGTTCTCGACGTGCGCGACGTCACTAAGGTGTACGGCGCGGGCGACACCGCCGTGCACGCGCTGCGCGGCGTGTCCCTGACGGTCGAGCAGGGCGACTACGTGGCCATCATGGGCGCGTCCGGGTCGGGCAAGTCGACGCTGATGAACATCCTCGGCTGCCTGGACGTGCCGTCCGGCGGCCGGTACCTGCTGGACGGCATGGACGTCGGCCGGCTCGACGACCGCCGGCTCGCGATCCTCCGCAACCGCCGCATCGGCTTCGTCTTCCAGTCCTTCAACCTGATCCCGCGGATGAGCGCCCTCGCGAACGTCGAGCTGCCGCTCGCGTACGGCGGCGTCAAGGCCGCCGAGCGCCGGCGGCGCGCGCTGGCCGCGCTCGAGCAGGTGGGGCTCGCCGGCCGCGTCGACCACGAGCCGAACGAGCTGTCCGGCGGCCAGCAGCAGCGGGTCGCGGTCGCCCGCGCCCTGGTGACGGCGCCGGCACTGCTGCTCGCCGACGAGCCGACCGGCAACCTCGACACCCGGTCCACGAACGACGTGCTCGGCATCCTCGACCGGCTCAGCGCGGCCGGCCGCACCATCGTGCTGATCACGCACGAGCCCGATGTCGCGCGGCACGCCAAGCGGGTGATCCGCCTGGTCGACGGCCGCATCGTCGAGGACCGGCGGCAGGCGCCGCTGGCCGGGCCGCCGCCCGGAGCGATCGGACAGATGGCGGGGGAGCAACGGTGAGCAGGGAGGTCCTCCGGTTCGCGCTGCGCGGCCTCGCGGCGAACAAGCTGCGCAGCGGCCTGACCACGCTCGGCATCCTGATCGGCGTCGGCGCCGTGATCCTGCTGGTGGCGGTGGGCAACGGCTCGTCCCAGCAGGTGCAGAAGAACATCGAGCGGCTCGGCACCAACACGCTGACCGTCATGCCCTCGACGGCGGGCGGCGGGCGCGGCGGCCGCGGCGGCGGGTTCGTCGCCCGCCTCCTCGGCGGCGGCCGGCAGGGCGGGCAGCAGACCGGGCCGCGCGCCCAGGCCAAGGACCTGACCGTCGAGGACGCGCGGGCCCTGGCCGACCCCGCCAACGCCCCCTCGGTCAAGAGCGTCTCGCCGGTGGTCACCGCGCAGGCCGCCAACGCCACGTACGAGGGGAGCAGCCACGCCATCCAGCAGTTCGTCGGCACCTACCCCGCGTACTTCGAGGCGTCCAACGACGCCGTCGAGCGCGGCACCTACTTCACCAACGACGATGTGCTGAACGGCCGCAAGGTCGTCGTGATCGGCCAGACCGTCGACCAGGACCTGTTCGGTGACGTCGACCCGCTCGGCAAGCAGATCACCGTCAACGGCGTGAACTTCACCGTCGTCGGCGTGCTGAAGACCAAGGGCTCCTCGGGCTTCCAGGACGCCGACGACGTCGCGATCGCGCCGCTGCCGGCCGTCCAGGAGAGCCTGACCGGCTACGGGCCGCTCGACCAGATCGTCGTGCAGGCCAAGTCGCCCAAGGCGGTGGACGCCGCGCAGTCCGAGGTGACCGACGTGCTGGACCAGCGGCACGACGTCGGCGTCGGCAACTCGGCCGACTTCCAGATCCTCAACCAGGCGAGCCTGCAGTCGGCGATCAGCAGCAGCAGCAAGACGTTCACGGTGCTGCTCGGCGCGGTCGCGGCGATCAGCCTGCTGGTCGGCGGCATCGGCATCACCAACATCATGCTGGTCACCGTCACCGAGCGGACCCGTGAGATCGGCATCCGCAAGGCCATCGGCGCGCCGCGCGGCGCCATCCTCGGGCAGTTCCTCGCGGAGGCGACCGTGCTCAGCCTGCTGGGCGGCCTGCTCGGGGTCGCCGCGGGGGTGGCCGGCAGCCAGTTCAAGGTCGTCGGCGTGCAGCCGGTGATCGTCCCGAGCTCGATCGTGCTGGCCCTCGGGGTGTCGGTCGCGATCGGCCTGTTCTTCGGCAGCTACCCGGCCAACCGCGCGGCCAAGCTCCGGCCCATCGAAGCCCTGCGCCATGAATGAGAGGAATGGGGGAGACCGTGCCCGGAACACGGCGTAAGACCACCAAGGAGCCGCCCCGCGACGTGGCCCCCGACGAGCTGCTGAACACCTCGCCGTTCTCCGGCGACCTCGCCGAGGAGCTGGCCGCCGCCGAGCCGCGGCCGCGCCGCAGGCTCCCGTCGGTGACGCTGCTGCTCGGCGCGGGCGTGCTGCTCGCCGCGGGTTTCGCCGGGGGCGTCCAGGCCGACAAGCACTGGGGGAGCAGGCCGGCCGCGAACGACCCGGCGGCCCTGCTCAGCCGGCTTGGTGGCGTGGGCGCCGGCGGCCGGAGCGCCTTCGGCGGTGGCTTCGGGACCGGGGCGGGCCGCGCGAACGCCGGTGCACAGGGCGGCGGGAACGCCACCACGGGGACCGTCAAGCTCGTCGACGGCGACATCCTCTACGTGCAGACGGCGAACGGCATCGTCCGCGTGAAGACGAACGGCGACACGAAGGTCGGCGTACAGAAGAGCGCGAAGCTGAAGGACCTCAAGACCGGTGCCCCCGTGACCGTTCAGGGCACGCCGGGCCAGGACGGCACGGTGACCGCGACGAGCGTCACGCAGGGTCGCTGAGGCTTCGGGCGCACCGGGCGGGCCCGGGCGGCTCGTGCGGCCCGGGCGGCGGAGGGCGGTGCCGCCCGGGCCGGACGCTCCGCGCGTCTCGCAGGAGGGACATACGCGCGGAGCGGTGTGCGAGAGAGCGGGTGTGCCAGAGGCGGACGAGGCGAACGACCCGGCGCCGCCGGGAGAGACGCGCGAGCCGTCGCCGTGCGTCACCCGGGCCGCGTCCGGGGCGCCGTCAGCTCGGGGACGGGCGCGGGGAGCGGGTCGGCAGCAGCGGCCGGCAGGTCTTCAGCGCCTTGGCGACCTTCGGATCGGCGGTGTTGAGCCGCCCGAACATGCCCGCGCCCGGCGAGCGCCGGACACCCGGCGTCCGGGCCGCGCCGGGGGGACGCACCGCGCCCGGCGACGGGGTCGGCAGCGTGACGCCGTGGTCGGACAGGCAGCTGCGGAACGCCTGCAGCGCCTGCATCCCCGGCCCGCGCCGCTGCGGCATGAGCGACCGGCACGCCTGCAGCGCCTGCGGGTTGGCGTTCGCCAGGTTGCGGAAACCGAAGCCGCCCGCCCGGCCGCCTGGCCGCGCGGTCGGCCGCGATGTCGGGATGTTCACGCCGTGCTCGCGGAGGCACTGGGCGTAGGCGGCGAACCCGCCGCTCGCCGAGCCGGCCGGGGTCGACGACGAGGCCGTCGCCTTGCCCCCGGACGAGCCGCAGGCCGCCGAGCCCAGCAGCGCGACGGCCGTCGCCAGCGTCACGCCGCCCTTGATGATTCGCATGGGCCCGCATGCTGGCCGATCTTCCTGGAACCGGTCTTGGTTCCGGCTGAATGTTCGCTAAGTGCCGGTTCCGCGCACGGCCATGCGGTGCCGACGCGGGTGACCTCACGGTCGCATGGCGACCGCACCGGCCGGGCGGCCACACGACCTGTTCCAGATTCGACCTGTTCCAGCCGCGGGGCGACGGCCGGGCGGTGGTGGTGACCGACTTCGGGATGACGGCCGACGACCGCCGAGGCGACGCGAGCCGGCAGGCGGGAGGTACGGTGCGCGCCGCACCGCCGGCGTCAGAACGTGATGTCGCCGCGGATGTCGCGGGCCTGCACGACGTTGCCGCCGACCTGGCCGGAGACGACGTTGGTGACCGAACCGCCGTCGAGGGTGCGCCGCGCGCCGGCCACCCAGTGCCGCAGCTGCACCCCGGCCTGCGGATCGCGGTCGGAGTCGGCGACCAGCGCCTCGGCCAGCGCCTTGATCGCCTCCGGGTCGCCGGGCCGCTCGCCGAGCCGCTTCACCGCCTCGGCTGAGGTGCTGCGCCGGCCGAAGGCGCGACGAACCGTCGAGGACAGGGAGTCCCACGCCTGCTCGCCGGCCTTGCCGGCGACGCCGTCGAAGATCTTCGAGAGGAGAGCGATCAAGACCGGCACGGAAACGGGATCCACTGTGCACCTCCGGCGTGATGAGACCCCAAGACAGGGTAAACCCCCGTCTCGCGCCGCGCGGAAGGTCGCGGCGCGCCGCGCCGGTCCGGCTCCGGCCATCGCCGCCCGTCCGCGGTCGCGGCACCCCGTCCCGGTGCGGCCGCGGGTCTTCCCACGCCGCGGGGCGGCGTTCCGGTACAGCCCCGATCTCTCCGCGGGCAACGGTACGCCCGTCGCCCGGTCCGGGTCCGGGCACCGCCGCCCGCGCCACGAGGACGGGGCCTGCCGAGCCCCGTCCCGGAGCGGGGCCCGGACCCCTGTGCCGAGCCGCGCGGGCGGCCGGGGCCGGGCCGATACGGTGAAAGTGCGGTACCGCCGCTCACCCGGCGCCCCGCCCATTCACATACCGATGGAGGCCGCGACCGACGATGAACCGGTTGAAGGACGCCACCAGCCCGTACCTGCTCCAGCACGCCGGGAACCCCGTCCACTGGTTCCCGTGGGGCGAGGAGGCGTTCGCGGAGGCGCGCCGCCGCGACGTGCCGATCCTGCTGAGCGTCGGCTACTCGGCCTGCCACTGGTGCCACGTGATGGCGCACGAGTCCTTCGAGGACGAGGAGACGGCAGCGCTGATGAACGAGTTGTTCGTCAGCGTCAAGGTGGACCGCGAGGAGCGCCCCGACGTCGACGCCGTCTACATGGAGGCCACCCAGGCGATGACCGGGCAGGGCGGCTGGCCGATGACGGTGTTCATGACGCCGGACGGCGAGCCGTTCTACTGCGGCACCTACTTCCCGCGCCCGCACTTCCGGCAGCTTCTGCGCGCGGTCGCGCGGACCTGGCGCGACAAGCGCGACGACGTGGTCGCCCAGGGGCAGAAGGTCGTCGGCGCGCTGGCCGGGAAGGTGAGCCTCGGCGGCGCGGGCACGCCGGACGCCGCCGTGCTCGACGCCGCCGTGCGCGGCCTGGAGGAGTCCTGCGACCGGGTGAACGGCGGGTTCGGTGACGCGCCGAAGTTCCCGCCGTCAATGGTGCTGGAGTTCCTGCTGCGGCACGCGGCACGCGGCGGAGACGGCCTGGCCATGGCCGAGCGGACGCTGCGCGCGATGGCTCGCGGCGGCGTGTACGACCAGCTCGGCGGCGGCTTCGCCCGCTACTCCGTGGACGCCCGGTGGGTGGTGCCGCACTTCGAGAAGATGCTGTACGACAACGCGCTGCTGGCGCGCGTGTACGCGCACTGGTGGCGGCTGACCGGCGATCCCCTGGGCCGCCGGATCGCCTTGGAGACCTGCGACTGGATGCTGCGCGACCTGCGCACCCCCGAGGGCGGTCTCGCGAGCGCGCTCGACGCCGACAGCGAGAACGCCGAGGGCAGGCACGAAGAGGGCGCGTACTACGTCTGGACGCCCGCCGAGCTGACGGAGGTCCTCGGCCCCGACGACGGCGCGTACGCCGTCCGGCTGTTCGAGGTCACCGGCACGTTCGAGCGCGGCACGTCGGTGCTGCAGCTTCCGGAACCGCCGGACGACGTGGAGCGGTATGCGCGGATCCGCGCCGCGCTGCTGGCGGCCCGCTCGCGCCGGGTGCCGCCGGGCCGCGACGACAAGGTGGTGGCCGCCTGGAACGGGCTGGCGATCGCCGCGCTGGCCGAGTGCGGCGCCTACTTCGACCGGCCCGACCTCGTACGGGCGGCCGAGGAGGCCGCCGCGCTGCTGCGCCGCACGCACTGGCGCGACGGGCGGCTGCTGCGGACGTCCCGCGCCGGCGCGGCCGGGACCAACGCGGGCGTGCTGGAGGACTACGCCGACCTGGCCGAGGGCCTGATCGCGCTGTACGCCGTGACCGGCGACGCCGCGCACGTCGCGTTCGCCGGAGAGCTGCTCGCCGTCGTGCTCGACCGGTTCTCCGACGGGTCGGGCGGCTTCTACGACACCGCCGACGACGCCGAGCGCCTGTGGAAGCGCCCGCAGGACCCCACCGACAACGCCACTCCGTCCGGCTGGTTCGCCGCCGCCGGCGCGCTGCTGTCGTACGCCGCGCTGACCGGCTCGTCCCGGCACCGGGAGGCCGCCGCGGCCGCGCTCGCCCCGGTCACCCCCCTCGCCGAGCGGCACGCCCGGTTCGCCGGCTGGGGCCTGGCGGTGGCCGAGGCGTACGCCGCCGGCCCGCTGGAGATCGCGATCGCGGGACCGGCGGACGACCCGGGCACCGGCGAGCTGCACCGCGCGGCGCTGCTCGCGCCGGTGCCGGCGGTCGTCGCGATCGGATCGGGCGTGCCGCTGCTGGAGGGGCGCACGCCGGTGGACGGACGGCCCGCGGCGTACGTCTGCCGCGACTTCATCTGCCGCCTGCCCGTGACCGACGCCGGCGCGCTGCGGGCGGAGCTGCGCGCCGCCTCCGGGACGTGACCGGGCGCTTCCCCGGCGTAATTAATTGGAGAAAATGTCAATATTGTCGGCGCTGTGGTCTTGATCTTCGCTTTACCGGGGTGTTACCTCAAGAAGGACGCCCGGCGGCAGCGTCTCGGCCGGGCCAGAGTGATCGATGTGGCGTGTGGGTAATGGACCACCGCCGGCATGATCGGTCATAGTCGTGAAACGGCAACGGGGACGAGGGAGGGCGCCGTGCGCTGGCCGAGCCGCCGCATGCTGCCGACGGTCATAGGCGTTTCGCTGGTCACGACCATCGCCGCCGACGTGGCGGTTCTGGCGCATCAGCAGGGGAAGCCGCAGAGCGGGCAGGCCGCGGGCGAGCGGCTCGTCGCCTCCGCCGAACCCGCCGGCTACGACGCCGTCGCGCCGCTGCGCAAGACCATCACGCCGCACATCCTGGTCGCCTCCCCCGCGTCGCTGCCCGCCGACGTCGTCGCCAAGGTGCGCGCCCTGCACGGTGTCAAGGCGGTCGAGACCGTCGACGCGGCACGGGCGCTCGTCGGCGGCAAGCGCGTGGGCGTGCTGGGCGTCGACCCCTCCACCTTCCGCGCCTACACGCCGAAGGCCAGCGCCCGGTCCGACGCGCTGTGGCGCAACGTCGCCGGCGGCGACGTCGCGATCTCCTTCACGATGGGCCAGGACGGCGGCATCCCGCTGGCGTCCTGGACCCGCATCGGCGGCCAGGCGCACCAGGTCTCGGTGCGCGTCGGCGCGTACGCCACGATGGGCATCGACCAGGTCGACGCCGTGGTCTCGCACACCACCGCGCGGGCGATCGGCATGCCCGCCGGCAACGCGATGCTCATCAGCGCGCCGCACACCGACCTGGCCAAGCTGCGCAAGAAGCTGGTGAAGCTGCTGCCCAAGGACACCAAGACGACCACGCTCTCCTCCCGGTTCGAAGGGCCGGCCGTGCCCGGCGGCGCGCCGGGCGGCGCGCCCGGCCGCGTCATGACCGCCGAACAGGTCGCCACGGTGATCCGCGCCGCCGAATCCAAGATCGGTATGCCGTACGTGTGGGGCGGCGAGTCCGACCGCGAGGGCGGCTACGACTGCTCCGGCCTCGTGCAGTACGCCTTCGCCCAGGCGGGCATCAAGATGCCGCGCACCGCCGACATCCAGGCGCTGACCGGCTGGCGGCTGCCGTACAGCCAGGCGCAGCCGGGCGACCTGCTCACCTGGAAGAACGACCCCACGTTCAACGGCGTCTCGCACATCGCGATCTACATCGGGAACAACAAGATGGTCGTCGCGCCGCACACCGGAACGGTCGTGCAGATCCAGACGCCGTACATGACCAACTTCTGGGGCGCCATCCGCGTCAACCCGCAGCTCGCCGCCGCCAAGGCGAGCGGGTAGCCGCGCGCGCCCTTCGCGCGCGCCTCTCACGCCTTCTCGCGCGCCGCGCCCGCCCGCGTCCGGCGTTTGCGCGGCGATCTCACGGTCCTCGCCTCCTGCTGCCCTCAGCGGCCGGTGGGGGCCCATGCCGGCGCGCCTGCCGCCTTGCCCGCCGGCGGGCGAGGCCTCCTTCCCGGCGTGCGCAGCGGCCGGCCGCGGCCCCCGCGCGATGCCGCGTGCGCGGGGCTTGGCGGCGGATCGATGCTATGTAATCATGATTACATGACTACCGACGAAGCGATCCGCGGCTGGTTCTCCGGTCGGCTGCCGGACGAGTGGTTCACCGAGCCTCCCGCTGTCGTGGTCGATCGCGAGGAGATCAGCGTCATCGGACGGCTCCCCGAGCCGCGGGTGGGGAAGAACGCCTCGGACGCCGAACGGTCCGCGGCAGCCGCCGGGCAGGTGCAGCGGTTCCGCGAGGACACCCGCGACCAGCGGATCGCCATCGCGCGCGAGGCCGAGCACCGGTTCGGCCGCAAGGTGTCCTGGGGCGTGGAGTGCGGTGGCGAGACGACGATGTTCACGACCTTGTCGGTGCCGGTGATGACGCGGCTGCGGCAGCCCGAGCGCCGGGTGCTGGACACCCTCGTCGACGCCGGCGTGGCGCGCAGCCGCAGCGACGCGCTGGCGTGGTGCGTGCGCCTGGTGGGCAAGAACGCCGACGAGTGGCTGGGCGAGCTGCGCGAGGCGCTGCGGCACGTCGAGCGCGCCCGCGCGGCCGGCCCGCAGGTATGACCCCCGCGGTCGCGATAACGTGCAGGAAAAACGCGGAATTGCGCGACAGGTCTAATCCAAAGGTCTAATCCATAGGTCTAAACCAATTTCCCCGCCGCGAACTCATCGCCCCCCGAAGGATGTTCGAAATCCGTCACGTGGGTACACTCACAAAATACTCGACCATTGCCGGCGTCGGGGTATCCCGCGTGCGAAGGAGTGATCGTGGCGTACGAGGTCAAGGCCAAGTCCGTGGAGTGGAATCCGACTGCGGCCCGACTGCGTGAGCTCACCGAGAAGATGCCCAACTCGCAGGTGACCGAGTTCGGCAACGTCGTCGTCAAGGCGCGTGTCGACAGCCGGAGCGCCAAGTCCACCTACATCGTCGACGACTCCACCAACACCACGAAGCAGACCATCACGCGCGACGAGTACGACCGCGTCTCCGCGGCCCAGGACGCCTACCTCGCCGGGCAGGACGTCGTCGTGGTCGACGGCTACATCGGCAGCGACCCGGAGTTCCGCACGAAGGCACGCCTGGTCATCGAGGCCGCGAACGCCAACATCGCGGGCATGCAGCAGCAGCTGTACTACCCGGTCGGCGACGACTACGATCCGGCGACGTGGGAGCCCGACACCACCGTCGTCTACACCCCGAACCTCCCGATGGAGGGCTACCCGAACGACCGGCTCATCGCGGTCGACCTCAATTCCAACATCACGCGGGTCTTCAATTCGGACTACTTCGGCGAGTCCAAGAAGGGCGGCCTGCGGATGTGGAACAACATCGTTTATAAGCGGGGCGGCCTTTCGCTGCACGCCGGCTGCAAGGTGATCCCGGTGAACGGCGAGAACAAGACCGTTCTGATCGTCGGCCTGTCCGGCACGGGCAAGACCACGACGACTTTCACCACCCAGCTCGGCAGCAAACCCGTGCAGGACGACTTCATCGCGCTGATGCCGGGCGGCCGCGTCTACACGACCGAGAACGGCTGTTTCGCCAAGACCTTCGGCCTCGATCCGGCATTCGAGCCGGCGATCTACAACGCCACCACCAAGCCGGACGCCTACCTGGAGAACGTCTCCGTGGACGCGAACGGCAAGGTCGATTTCTTCGACACCTCCTACACCAAGAACGGCCGGACCACGTGGCCGTTCAAGTACGTCGACCCGTGGCCGGCCGATCAGGTGGAGCCCGCCGAGTTCCTGCTCATCCTCAACCGCAACGAGAACATCGTGCCCGGCGTGGCCCGGCTCGACCGGGCGCAGGCGGCGGCGTACTTCATGCTCGGCGAGACCACCGGGACCAGCGCGGGCGGCAAGGACGAGGAGGGCAAGTTCCTCCGCGTGCCGGGCACCAACCCGTTCTTCCCGCGTGACATGGCCGACATGGGCAACCGGATGCTCCAGCTCCTCGACAGCCACGAACTGCAGGTCTTCGTCCTCAACACCGGCCGCGTCGGCGGCCGTGAGGACGACGAGCGCGGCAAGAAGGTGAAGATCCCGCACTCGTCCGCCATCGTCCAGGGCATCGTCGAGGGCACGATCGAGTGGGAGCCGGACCCGGACTTCGGGTACGAGATCGCCACCTCGGTGCCCGGCATCGACGACATCGAGATCCTCCAGCCGCGGCGGCTGTACGAGCGGCAGGGCCGCATGGACGAGTACCAGGCCATGGTCGAGCGCCTGAAGACCGAGCGTCGCGAGTACCTGTCGTCCTTCGCCGGCCTGGACGAGGCGATCGTCAAGTCCATCGGCTGACGCTTTCTCCGGGGATGATGAGGCGCGCCCCGGCGGACCGGACCCCCGCCGGGGCGCGTGCGCGCACGGGGGTGGCGGGGCCGGTTCCGCGCCCGGTACGGCGCGGCGGACGCACGCCGTACCGGGCGCTCCTTCCCGGGTGCGGCAGACGCGGCCGGCCACAGGCGCAGGGGGTGGCGCCGGGATGCCGGGATCATGCCGGTGGCGCGAACGCGGGATCACCCCGTGGTGCGAAGCGGGATCATGCGGCGCGCGGGATCACGTGCGGCACGAGCGCGCAGGTCAGCGTGGGGTCAAGTCTCACGCGAACCCTCGATCCGGGTGCGGGCGGCAATCTACGCTGGCGGCTGTGGGAGAGCTACGCTGCGTCGACGGCTCCCGGCTGGAGGTGCTGCCCGTCCCCGCGCGGGACCGTGGCGGCACCCCTTTCGAGGTGACGCTGGAGATACG
>JBEHYF010000065.1:0-29166 GCA_048498315.1 Actinomycetota bacterium | reverse complement strand
TCGGGCCCGAGATGGCGGGCGCGCGGCCGGCACGCCGGATCCGTCCCCTCTCACGGGTCCGGGCGCGCCGCCACGGCGACCACGGCCGGCACACGGGACTGACGCCCTGCCGCGACCACATGAGGCACCGTAGACCGCCGCGGGTTGCAACCACGTTGCACTCGCGCGATCACCGTCGGCGACACATCACAGTCCGGGCATTTGGCCGAATCGGTTGCGAGGCCCGTCACCGCCGCGAATGCTCGAATGCACACACGCCCCAGGGAGAACCGCGATGCGAAGCTGCCCGGTATGTGATGACCAGGCGGACTGTGATCGCCGGACCGCCGCGCTGCACGAGGCGGTCGTCGCCGGGACGGCCCCGGAGGCTCGGCCGCTGATCCGCAACTCGTGGCGCCGCTCGCTCGCGGCCGGCGTCGACCCCGGGCTGCAGGCCGCGCCGCTGGTGCTCGACGCCGACGCCGTCGGCGAAGCCCGCGCCGCCCACCCACTCGGCCGCCACCTGCCGATGGTTCGCCAGATGCTCCGGCACGTCGCCGAGGCGTCCGACCACCTCATCGTGGTCGCCGACGGCGACGGCTGCGTGCTGTGGAGCGAGGGCCCCCGCCGGGTGCGGCGGTACGCGGAGACGGTCGGGCTGATGGAGGGCTTTCGCTGGTCGGAGGATGCCATCGGCACGAACGGCATCGGCACCGCGCTCGGCGCCTGCGCCCCGGCGTACGTACGGTGCGCCGAGCACCTGGTGCGGGCGCTGCATCGGTGGTCGTGCGCCGCCGTCCCGATCGCCGATCCCGACACCCGGCAGGTGATCGGATGCGTCGACATCAGCGCGACCGAAAGGTCGCTGCATCCGGCGGTGGTGTCGCTGGTCGAGGCGGCGGCCCGGCTCACCGAGACCCGGCTGACGCTCGAGATGCACTTGCGCGACGAGCGCCTGCGCGCCCGTTACCAGCGCCACCTGCGCGGCGACACGCGCGCGCTCGTGACGCCCAGCGGCCGCATCGTCGCCGCGAACCCCGACGGGTGGCGCGGCGAGCGGGTGACCGTGCCGTGGCCGGGCGCGCGCGTCGCCCTCCCCGACGGGCGCACGGCGGTGGCCGAGACGCTCGGCCCGGCGTTCCTGCTGCGCACCACGGGCACCGGCGAGCCGCGCTCGCTGAGCCTGCGGCTGCTCGGCGACGAGCAGCCGTACGCGTTACTCGACGGGCGGCGCATCCCCCTGTCGCTGCGGCACGCGGAGTTGCTCGCCCTCTTCGCGCTGTACCCGACCGGCCTGACGTGCGAGCGGTCGTCGCTGCTCCTCTACGGTGACGAGGGCAACCCGGTCACGGTCCGCGCGGAGATCCACCGGCTGCGCACCCAGCTCGGCGACATCGTCCGGGCCAAGCCGTACCGGCTCGACTGCGACGTCGACGCCGACTTCCTCACCGTGCGGCGCCTGCTGGCGGCCGGTGACGTGTCGGCGGCCCTGCGGCTGTACACCGGGCCGCTGCTGCCGCGTTCGGAGGCGCCGGCCATCCGGGCCGAGCGGGATGAGCTGGCCGGCCAGCTCCGCGCGCAGCTCCTCCACCGGGGCGGGACGGACGCGCTGTGGCAGTACGTGCGGACGGTGGAGGACGATCTGGAGATCCTGTCCCGCCTGTCGACGGCGCTGCCGCCGGGCGATCCGCGGCGTGTCGCGGCGCGGATGCGCGAACACCGCCTGCTGCAAGGCGGCTGACGGGTTACCGGGCCCTCCGCGCAGGCCGCCGGCCGGGCGGCGGGCGCCGTGGTCAGGAGCGCGGCGGCTCCTCGACCATGTCGTCGAACTCGCCGTCTTTGACCCCGAGGATGAACGCCTCCCACTCGGCGGGGGTGTAATACAGCGCGTCGCCGTCCGGTTTGGCGCCATCGCGCATGACGACCATGCGGTCGGCGTGCTTGTGCTTGATCGGCACGTCCTTGCCGTCGACGAACAGGATCTCGACCGGCCCGGATTCCTCGCTCATGCCGTCCTCTTCCTTACGGTGGGATGCTGCCCGGGGCGCACGCGCCGTCGCCCGGAGTGACCGACATCAGGCTATAGCGCGGACCTGACGGCCAGGGGCCGAATATCCGGTACCGCCGCGACCCTTTTGCCGCGGCCGCACGCCCGCGGGCCCGCGAATGCCGATCCGGCGCGAAGATGAGATGCTCCTCCCACCGGTTACTCACCAGTAGTGAACACGGAGGGGCGCATGATCGACCTGCGGCGCGACGGGGACGTGCACATCCTGCGGTTCGACGACGGCGAGAACCGCTTCACCAGCCCACTCGTAGGTGTTGCTGAGGCTCACAGTAGTTTTAGCCGATGACGTTCGCGCCGGTCCGCCTTGGAGTACGCCGAGCTGACGACGACGATGCTCGCCTCCTCGGCCGCGGTCCGCAGCGCGTTCCGGAAGCTCTCCGCGGTTAGCCCGCCGGCCGCCGCCACCGTTCCGCCCCCTGCACCGTCCCTCCCCGGCACCGCCGCCCCACCGGACACGGACGCCTCCGGCGCGGAGGCGGGTGCCCGCCGGGAGACCGTCGCCACCGGTCCGGCCGCATCACGGTCCGGAGCCGGTGGGGACACGGCACCGGCCATGAGGGCGGCACCCGCCGACACCGGCGCCTCACCCGCCGCGAACCGCACGGTTGCCGCGCCGCCGCCCCGCGCGGCCCCCATGACCGCCGCGCCCCCCGGCCCTGCAGCCCCACCGAACTCCGGCCCTACCGCCGCGTCGCGTTCGGGCGCGGGCGGCGCTGCCGCCGCTTCGGCTCCCGCCGCCGGTCACGCCGGCGCCGCGTCGCCCCGCAGGGCGGACGGCGGTCACCGCCTCGTCCCGCCTCGCCGGCCGCGCGGTCGCCGTCCTGCGGGCGGGCCGCCTTACGGGCGCGGTCTCCTCCTCGGGTGCGCGCTGCGCGGCGGGTTCGCCCGCGGGCATCCGCTCCAGCAGCACCGGGTTCTCCAGCAGGGTCGCGCCACGGTCGTCGACGGTGGCCAGCGCCGTCATGTGAGACCGACGAGGCAGACGAACCTAGCGTACGCTTGGTCAGCTTAGGAACGCGCTGCCCGCCTGTCAACGACTCCGGCCATTCCTAGAGAAATGGCGCAAATAGCCAAGATATGCGACGGAAAATCCCCGGGTGCGTCGAGGACAGCACCGACCGACGTCCACCGAATTCAGCGGCTCCCGTGCTAACGTCGGGCACCGGCAAGATCTCGATCTTCACGAAATGCGGCTTGATTGAGGTGATCGATTCGCTGCCGACGGCGCACGGCCGCCGCCGACATGGTCGCGCACGAAAGAGCGATGCACATGGGCAGTCTCCACGGTGATCGCGCCACCCGGCACTCGGCGATGAACGGACTTGCCGTCTCCGCGGCGGCCGGTGCGGCGGGTGTGGCCCTGGCCGCCGCCGTCGCGATACCCGGCCGTACCGCCGTCGCGGCCCAGCCGACGGCATCGGCGTCGCCGGAGGGCTCGTCCACGGCCGCTCCGGCGGTGTCGGTCTCCCTGGGCGGCGTCAGGCCGGCCGCCTCGGCGAGGGCGACCCCGACGCCGCGGCCCCATTTCAAGACGTTCGTCGTCCCCCCGTGCGTGCCCGGCGTTTACTACACGATCACCTACCACAAGCCGGTCGACATGTTCATTCCCCATCTCGAATACGTCGACGGCCCGGGCGGCGAGATGGAGGTATGGCTGAAACGGTTCTATCTCATCCGATTCCACATCAGCCTGGAAAGGGAGATCGGGGGAGATTTCAACGTCCGGGACTTCACGGCGAAAATCCGGAAGATGCTGTCGCCGGAGATCGAGGAGGAGCACGCCATCGAGGTCGGTCACGAATACGTGGCCAACATCCACGACCACCACTACGGCCACCTGCGCTACCGCGTCTTCGGGGTGCGGTTCGGCTTCAACGTCTGGCGGGTCTTCCACAACTGCGGGCGGCTCAGGGTCAACAGCGGCACGGCCACCTTCCCCACCATCCGGGAGGGCTGGAAGTACTGGGAGACCAAGACCCTGCGCCGCCGGACCACCAGCAGGAAGGTGACGAAACAGCCCGACCACGGCTCGCCCGAGCCCTGATCCGGGTCCGGGTGATCCGGCACCAGGGACGCACCCCCACCCGCGCCGCCACACGCGACACCGCCACCACGGCACGCGCCGCACACGACGCCGCCCACCAGCGCGCACCGCGGCGTGGCCGGCACCGGTTCCCGCCAGGTGCGCGGCCCGCCGACGGCGCCGCCGAGGCCGGTGCCACGATGGCGTGCCCCCACGGCATCACGCCGTTGCCGCATCCAGGTCACGGCACGGCGCGCCGTCGCGGCGCGGTGTCATGGCCGGATCCGGCGCCGCCGGCCGCCTGAGCGGGACCCCCGCGACCGCCCCCGAGGACGGATCGCCTTCGGAACCCACGCCGGGCGGCCACCGTCTTACGATTGTGACCGTGCCGGGGTCCTATGCGTGGTCGCCACTCATGGAGGCGGATGCGACCGAGCTGCGGGATCTCGTCTCCGGCCGCTCGACCGTCCTCCGCCGCCCGCCACCCGAGCTGCTGGCGATGGACGACGTCATCCGCATCGAGGCGCTGGCGTTCCGGGAACGCCTCGGTTCGCAGGCGGAGCTGTTCGGCGCGCTCGACACCGATCCGCTGCGCGTGCTCGCCGGAATGAACTGGGTGATCGCCTTCTGGGCCGTGCTGTGGGACCTGCGCGTCGGGGAGCCCGCCGACGAGCTGATCCGCACGCTCGACTATGACGGTCCCTGGCGCAAGGGCGCCACGCCGGAGCAGGAGCAGGTCTGGCGGTCGATGAGCCAGCGGGTCCGCACGGGGGTGCTCGCGGCGCTGACCGGCAGCCTGGAATCGCACCGCGTGTACGAGGCGGAGGTGCGCCGCCTGGCGCCCGACGTCTTCCTGCACGTCACGCTTACGATCATGGATGGGCTGCGCCGTAACCTGACCCGGCAGGGGCTGGAGCTGGAGGGCATGGCCGAGGAGCTGGCGGCGCGCACGAGCCGCGACCACCCGCGCAGCGGCCCGTCCTTCAGCCCGCCCCGCTGACCGGCCGCGCGCACCCCGGATCACCGGTGAGCCACCCGCTCATCCCCCTCCTTCGGTGCCGCCGGCCGCGCGCCGGCGTCGGCCCGCTCGGTGCCCGCGGGCGTTCCGCGCCCGCGGCGGTCGCCGGCCGAAACGCCTCGGCTCGCACCGCCCGTCCGCCGCCGCTCCCGCGGGCTGCCGGCGTCCGGTGCCGGGCGCGCCGGGGCCGCCGTCAGGCCGTGGGCATGATGAAGACCGCGGTCGCCTCGGCGGTGGTCCGGCCCTCCGGGTCGGCGATGCGGCTCTCCACGAACGTCTTGCGTCCGTCCACCCGCACCACCTTCGCCTCCGCGGTGAGCGGCACCCCGTACGGCGTCGGGCGGCGGTACCGCAGGTCCAGGCCGGCGGTCATCCCCGGCGTGCCGTTCGCCGCGGCCGCAGCCCCGCACAGGTGATCGAGGATCATCGCGGAGACGCCACCGTGCACGAACCCCGGCGGCCCCTCGTACAGGGCATTCAGCGTGAACTCGCTGCGCGCGGTGCCGTCGGGTGACAGGGTGATCTCGATCGGCGGCGCGATCGGGTTGATCTCGCCGGTGACCGGGCTGCCGAGCTGCTGGAGAGCGCCGGATGCATCGACGCCGACTCCGGGCGGCGTGCCGCGCCGTGCGGCGTCGAGCCGCTCCGCCAGCGCGGCGACCCGTTCCGCGACGGCGGCGACCTCGGCCGGATCCGCGTCGGTCAGGACAACCGCCTCGGCCAGCTCCCGTACCTGCTGCGCGAGCACGGTGAGCGCGGCGACCTGTTCCGCGTCCAGAGCGTGCGGCTCGCGCTCCTCGAACACCCGTGACATCGCGGCCCTGGCTCCGGTCATCCGGCCCCGCCTTCCCGATTGAGACCCGAACGGCATTCTAGGCGGACGAGGATCGGCCCGCATCAGGAGCGATCCCCGATCACCCCACAGCACACTCAACCAAGCAAGTGATTGGTGTTATCGTCCGTTCACGGCTGGAGGTCTGCGGGCGCGGGGCGGTGCTGCGGGAGTTCGGCGCCCCGATGGAGATCACCGAGGTGCAGGTCGCATCTCCCCGGGCCGGCGAGGTGCTGGTGAAGGTCGCCGCGTCCGGGGTCTGCGGCTCCGACATCAAGGCGCTCGACGGCAAGAGCCCCGTCGTACGGAGCCTCCGTACGTGCTGGGCCACGAGAGCGCCGGCGTGGTCGCCGACGTCGGCCCCGGCGTCACCGCCGTATGGGGGCGCCCAGGGCGGCGACGCCATGCCCGGCCGCGACCTGCCCCTGCTCGCCGACCTGCACCGCCGCGGCCGCCTCGACCTGGAAGGACTCGTCAGCGAACGGCTCCCGCTGGAGAAGGTCGACGACGCCGTGGACCACGTCCGCGCCGGCGTCGTCGCCCGCTCCGTGATCGTCTTCGACTGATCGGGAAGAACCCCGGGCGAAGAACGATCCCCGCCGGTGCGGGACAGACACCGGACGGCGGGAGCGGTGAGCTTCGCGATACCGGACGGAGTGCTGCGCTCCACCGGGTGGAACACCGATCGGCCCGCGGTCCGCGTTCACGATCGAACGCGGCGGGCGGTCAGTGCTCTTCGCGGCTCCAGGCCCACAGGGCGACGGCGAGGGCGACGCGGTCTTCGAAGGCCAGCGGGTTGCGACCGGTGATCGACTCGATTCGGGCCAGCCGGTGCCGCAGCGTGTTGGGATGGAGGAAGAGCCGGCGTGAGGCGACGCCGACCGAGCCGCCCGTGTCGACGAACGTGCGCAGCGTGTCGACGAGCCGCGTGCCGTGCGCGGTGTCGTACGCGGCCAGCGGCCGGGCGATCTGGTCGAGGAAAGGCGCCAGCTCGGCCCGCCCCAGCCGGCCGAGCAGGGCCGGGAAGGTCGCCAGGTCTCCGGCCCGCACGATGCCGCCGCCTCGGCGGCGGGCAAGTTCCAGCGCGGCCGTCGCCTCGCCGAGCCCGGTGGGAAGGTGCATGAGCGGGCCCGGGCCGCCGATCCCGCACGGGCCCGCGCCCGCGAGACGGAGCAGGGGGCTTTCGCCGGCCGTGACGACCAGCGCCAGGTCGCCCACGACGCCGGCGAGGACGCCGTCCGGCGGCTCGCCCAGCGCCGAGACGGGCAGCGCCCCGGCGACCAGCGGCCCGGTCCCGACGCCTGCGTCAGCCAGCCGGCCGTGCAGCGCCTCGGGCGAGGCCAGCCCGGTGCGGACGAGGTCGAGGAGACGACCGGTCTCCTGGCGGTCATGGACGTGGTCGCGGGCGGCGGCGAGGCGTTCGGCCAGCCACTCGGTGAAGCTGACGAACGGCACCTCCGGCGGCACCGCGAACAGCGGCAGGCCCAGCCGTTCGCAGGCGGTGCGCAGGTCGGCGGGCACGTCGGGGGTGATGTCGCCGACGCCGTACCCGATCGCGCTGGCGCGGCTGGCGGCGGCCGACCGGGCGAACTCCTCACAGTCGCCCGCCGACCGCAGGGACGCGCCGACGGTCAGCACGATCTCCTGGCCGCGCAGGTACGGCCCCGGGTCGAGCAGTTCGGTCGAGTGCGCCCACCGGACGGGGCGGTCGAGGCCGGCCGCCCCGGCCACCAGGCGCAGCCGGAACTGCGGCACCGCCAGCAGCTCGCGTACCGTCAGGCGGAGCGGCGTCTCGCCGGTCACAGCGGTCACGGTCTCACGATAGGCGGGCGGCGTGGTGACGTGAGCGAGCGTTGGAGCACCGCACCGCACGGGGGCGCGCGGATGGTGGGTTCACCCAAGGATCGGCCGGCCCCTCTTGTCACCCGCGGCGACACGCGGTTCGCTGGGCCGTCATGACGAACGGAATCGCCCTGGTCACCGGGGCGGCGAGCGGGATCGGCGCGGCCGTCGCCGCCGAGCTGTCCCGGCGCGGATGGACGACCGCAGGCCTGGACCTGCGTCCGGCCCCCGCCGCCGGTCACGCCGTCGGCGTGGACGTCTCCGATCTCTCCCAGGTCGCGGCCGCGGTACGGCGCATCGAACGGGACCTCGGCCCGGTCGACGCGGCGGTCTGCGCGGCGGGCCACTACGTGATGGTCCCGATCTCGGAGATCACGTGGGGTGAGTGGCGGCGTATGCTGCGCGTGCACCTCGGCGGCCTGGTGAACGTCTGCCGCGCGGTCACGCCGGGAATGACGGCTCGGGGCCGCGGCACGGTGGTCGCCGTGACATCGGAGCTGGCGATCGGAGGGGGCGACCGCGAGGCGCACTACGCCGCCGCGAAGGGCGCGGTGATCGGCCTGGTCCGGTCCCTCGCCGTCGAACTGGCCCCCGCCGGCGTGCGGGTGAACGCGGTCGCACCGGGACCGACCGACACCCCGCTTTTGACCGCCGGCTCGCCGTGGCGGGCGCCGGAGTACCTGGCCACGCTTCCCACGGGGCGGCTCGTCACGCCCGAGGAAGTGGCGCTGACCGCCACGTACCTGGTCGAGGAGGCCACGTTCTGCTGCGGCGAGGTCGTCTCCCCCAACGCCGGGGCGGTGATCTGATGGCGCTCGCACTGGTGACCGGGGCGCTCGGCGGCCTCGGCCGGGCCGTCGCCCGGCGCCTGGCCCGCGACGGTATGACCGTCGCGGTGAACGACCGGGAGCCGGGCCCGGAGCTGGATCGCCTGGCCGCCGAGCTCGGCGGCGTGGCCGCCCCGGCGGACGTGGCCGACCCCGACGCCGTGAAGGCCATGGTGGCCGCCCTGCCCGAGCCCGCCGCCGTGCTCGTCGCGAACGCCGCGTACATGACGATGGGCCCGCTCGCCCAGCACGACCCGGACGACTGGTGGCGGGTGGTCGACACGAACCTCGGCGGGGCATTCGCCTGCGTCCAGGCCGTGCTTCCGGGCATGCGCGAGCGGGAGGGCGGCCGGATCGTGCTCGTCTCCTCCGAATGGGGGGTGATCGGCTGGCCGGGCGCGACCGCGTACTCGGCGGCCAAGGCCGGGATCATCGCGCTGGCCAAGTCGCTCGCCCGCGAGCTCGGCCCCGACGGAATCGCCGTGAACGCGATCGCACCCAGCGTGATCGACACGCCGCAGCTCGACGTCGACGCCGGCGACGCCGGGGTGAGCCGCGCGGAGATGGTCGCCCGGTACGCGCGGCGGGTGCCGCTGGGGCGGGTCGCCTCGCCCGACGAGGTCGCCGCGGCCGTCGCCTTCCTCGCCGACCACCGGCTGCCCTCGCTCACCGGCCAGATCGTCCACGTCGACGGCGGCACCACCCGCGCCCGCGCCTGACCCCGCCCGCCCGGGTCGACGACCGTACAACGGAAGGAAGCCAACCGTGGAGCCCGTCGGACAGGTCAACGCCCTGCAGGTCCCCCGCTTCGCCGGGCCCGCGACATTCGCCCGGCTGCCGCGCCGGGAGGATGTCTCCGGGTTCGACATCGCGGTGGTCGGGGTTCCGTTCGACAGCGGCGTGTCGTACCGCCCGGGCGCGCGCTTCGGGCCCGCCGCCGTCCGGCAGGGCTCCCGGCTGCTCAAGCCGTACAACCCGGCGCTGGACGTGCAGCCGTTCCGGACCCTGCAGGTCGTGGACGCCGGCGACATCGCCTGCAACCCGTTCTCCATCGGCGAGGCGATCACACAGGTCGAGGCCGGCCTGCGCGGGCTGGCCGAAAACGGTGGGCGGACCGTGACGATCGGCGGCGACCACACGATCGCGCTGCCGGCGCTGCGCGCGGCCGCGTCGCACGGCCCGGTCGCTCTGGTGCATTTCGACGCGCATCTGGATACCTGGGACACCTACTTCGGCGAGCCGTACACCCACGGCACGCCGTTCCGCCGGGCCGCCGAGGAAGGGCTGCTGCTGCGGGACGCGAGCGCGCACGTCGGCATCCGCGGACCGCTGTACGACCCGCGGGACCTCGAGGACGACGCGCGCTTCGGGTTCACGATCGTCTCCAGCGCGGAGCTGGACGACATCGGGCCGCGCGGCGTCGCCGAGCGGGTCCGCGCCCGCGTCCAGGACGCGCCGGTCTACCTGTCGGTCGACATCGACGTGCTCGACCCGGCGTTCGCACCGGGCACCGGGACGCCGGAGAGCGGCGGCCTGTCCAGCCGCGAACTGCTGTCCATCCTGCGCGGGCTGGCCGGGCTGAACCTGGTCGGCGCGGACGTCGTCGAGGTCTCCCCCGCCTACGACCACGCGGAGATCACTTCCGTCGCGGCGGCGACCGTGGTGTACGAGCTGGTCAGCCTGCTGGCGAAGGGCCGCTCATGAGCCCCCGCGACGCCGCCCGCTCCTCAGCCCTCCCCGAGCCGGGCCGGCCGGAGCACCTCGGCGGCGCGAGCCGACTGCGGAGCACGGCGCGTCCGGCCGGTGAGCCGGGCGGGGGCGGCCCCGGCGGGCGGCACGCCGCGGTGCCCGCCGGCGTCATGCGGCCCGCGGACCCGGTGGCCTGGCCGGACGGCAAGCGAGCGGCCGCCTCGTTCACCTTCGACGTCGACGCCGAGTCGGCGGTGCTGTCGGCGGCGCCAGGCGCGGCGGTACGGCCCGGCGTGATGAGCCACCAGGCGTACGGGCCGCTCACCGGGCTGCCCCGCCTGCTGCGCGTCCTCGACCGCCGGGGCGTGCGCGCGACGTTCTTCGTCCCCGGCTACACCGCGCACCGGCACCCGGAGGCCGTACGGGCGATCGCCGCCGCCGGGCACGAGATCGCCCACCACGGCTACCTGCACGAACCACTCACCGGCGTCGACACGGAGGCGGAGGCGGCCATCCTCGACCGCGGCCTGGCGGCGCTGGAAGAGGTCGCGGGCGTGCGGCCGGTGGGCTACCGGGCGCCGATGTGGGAGCCGACCTACGCGACGCCCCGTCTGCTGGCCGAACGCGGCTTCCTCTACGACAGCAGCCTGATGGACGCCGACGTGCCGTACGAGCTGGCCGCCGGCGACGCGTCGGTCGTCGAGATCCCGGTGCACTGGGGCCTGGACGACTGGGAGCAGTACTGCTATCTGCCGGACGTCTCGGGGGCCGGGCTGATCGAGGAGCCCGCCAAGGCGGTGGCGATGTGGCGCGCGGAGTTCGACGCACTGCGCCGCGAGAACGGCTGCTTCGTCCTCACCGCTCATCCCTTCCTGTCCGGGCGGCCGGGCCGTGCCGCGGCGCTGGAAGGGCTGATCGAGCACGTGGCCGGGTGCGAGGACGTGTGGCTGGCCCCGCTGGGCGACATCGCCCGGCACGTGCGCGGCCTCGGCCTCCGGCCGCGCGAGATCCCGCAACCGGAGGTGCCATGATCCTCGCCTCAAATGCCCCCGAAATCGACCGGAGCACCACCCTCCGCAAGGGCTTCGACCTGCGCTCGGCGTGGGCGCTGGCGTTCGCCGACGTGTCGCCGATCGTGGCGCTGTACGCCATCTTCACGCTGGGCCTGCTCGCCGCCGGGCCGGCGTTCTGGTGGGCGTTCCCGATCGTGCTGGCCGGGCAGCTCATTGTCGCCTGCGTGTTCGGCGAGCTTGCCTCCCGCTGGCCGTTCGAGGGCAGCGTCTACCAGTGGGCCCGGCACGTGCACGGCGCGCGGGCGGGCTGGTTCGCCGCCTGGGCGTACATGTGGGGCCTGACGATCGCGCTGTCGGCGCTGTCGTACGGCGCCGCCGGGTTCCTGCTGCAGGCGCTCGGCGTGGCCGCGCCCGGCCGGTGGGTGACGATCGCGCTGGCGATCGGCATCCTCGCGCTGGGCAGCCTCGCCAACATCGTGGGCCGCCGGGTGCTGAAGATCCTCGTCGCGGCGAGCCTGGTCTGCGAGGTGCTCGCGTCGGTCGGCCTGGGCACCGTGCTGTTGCTGTTCTACCGGAGCAATCCGGTGAGCGTCCTGTTCGACGGGCTGGGCACCGCGCACGGCGGCCTGTGGATCACCGGGCCGCTGCCGGCCGCCGCCGCGTACGTCGGCTGGTCGTTCGTGGGCTTCGAGGCGGCCGGGTCGATCGCGGAGGAGGTGGAGCGGCCGGAGCGGGCAGTGCCGAAGGCGCTCATCTTCGGGCTGCTGTCGGTCGGCGTCATCGTGATGTACTCCGGCGCCGGGCTGATCCTGGCCATCCCGGACCTGAAGGCGGTGATGGCGGGGAAGGTCGCCGACCCGGTCAGCGGCACGCTCGTCGCGCACTTCGGGTCGGCGGTCGGCCGGCCGATGCTGATCATGTTCGTGATCGGGTTCCTGGCCAGCTTCCTCGCGGTTCAGGCGGCGGTGTCCCGGGTGATCTGGGCGTCCGCCCGCGACCGCACGCTGCCCGGGTCGCGGGTGCTCGGCCGGCTGGCCGGCCCGGAGCGGCTGCCGGTCAACGCGATCGCGCTCACCGGGATCGGCGGCGCGGTGTTCGTCCTGCTGTCCGGCTCGGCGCTGTACTCGGTGCTGGTCAACTTCACGACGGTCGGGTTCTACGTGGCGTTCGGGATCCCGGTGTGGGGCGCGGCGCTGGCGCACCTGCGCGGCGCCTGGCGGCCGGGCGCGTTCAGCCTCGGCCGATTCAGCGCGCCGGCGACGTACGCGGCGGCGATCTGGCTGCTCGCCCAGACGGTGAACATCTGCTGGCCGCGGCACACCGGGCAGCCCTGGTACGTGGAGTGGAGCATGGTGCTCACGCTGTCCGTGGCGGCCGTGGCGGGCATCGCCCTGTACGCGGGGTGGACCCGGAAGGCCGGGGCGGCGGCGCCCGTACAGCGAGGCTGAGCCCGGCCGGGCGCCTCCGGCCGTCAGGTGCCGGGCATCGACCGGGGCCGGTCGTATGGGCGCGCAGGTCGCCAGCGTGCTCGCGGTCGAGCACGCGGACCGCGTACGGGCGCTGGTCTGCGTCGATCCCGGCTACGGCCACCCGAAGGAGGTCGCCCCGCGTCCGCTCCCGAATGAGAAGCACGGGACGGCGCCGCCCGATCCGCCGCGCCGTCACGCCGGTGCGGTTACCGTCAGGGCTCCCCCGCGTCTCGCGCCGGCGCCCGCTCCCGGGTGAGGAACGTCGTGATGCCGCGCCGGAAGTCGTCGTAGGCGACCGGCGGGCCACCCGCATCCTCGCGCGTGGCGGCCCGCGCCGAGGCGAGCGCGGCGTCCACCGCCCGCTTGGCGGCCCGGACGGCCGCGTCCGGATTGCGGGTGATCGCCAGCACCAGTCGCCGGGTGACCGAGGCCAGCTGCGCGTCCGGCACGCACCGCGTCGCCAGGCCCAGGCGCACCGCCTCGGCGGCCGGCACGAGACGCCCGGTGTACAGCAGCTCCCGGGCGACGCCCGGACCGGCCAGCACGACGAGCCGGGCCGCGAAGGCCGGGCTGACGAGGATGCCCAGGCGCGCGATCGGCATCCCGATCCGCGCGCTCTCGGCCATGACCTGCAGGTCGCAGGCGAGCGCGAGCTGGCAGCCCGCCCCGGCGGCGACGCCCTCGACCCGAGCGACCACCGGAACGGGCAGCTCCTCGATCGCGGTGAACGCCGCCTCCATCGCGGCGAAGCTGTCGGCGACTCCGGCCGGGTCGGCATCGACCCACTCGCGCATATCCGAGCCGGAGCTGAACATGCCGCCGTGCCCGCGCACGACCACCGCGCGCAGCTCGGCGTCGAGCGCCAGATCGCGGAAGGTGCGCTCCAGCTCGCGCCAGTCCGCACTGGACAGCGCGTTGCCACGCCGCCCGTCGCCGACGGCGACCTCGGCGACGCCCGCGGCCATCCGCCGCAGCCGGACCTTCACCGGACCATCCCTTCGCCCCGGCGCCCCTCCAGCCATACCGCCTCCAAATCGGCGACCGCCGGACCGGCGAAGGCCGGCGGCCCGCCACGCAAGCACCGATCGCCACCCCGAAGGCTCGTCGATCGACCGGAACGAGCGGCGTTGAGGTCTCTCACCTGCAACCTACCGGCCCGCGATCTGGCGTGCGGCGGCCGGTCCATGCCGTCGACGACACGGTCTATACCTGGCGGGCGCTCGACGAGCTCGCCGCCGCGGCCTACACCGGCCTGTATCGGAAAGGGCTCGCGGCGAACGAGCGCCTCTTTCCGGACGGGCGCTGCCCGCGACCGAGCGGCCGAGTATCTGGAAGAACCTCGAGTTCTGCCGGAAGGAGCTGGGGCATGCGATGCGGTAGGCGACCGCTGCGCCGGTCGGCGGCATCGCCCCACGCCCGCGTCGCGGGAACGGGGGCCGGTGCGGTCACCGCGACCGGCTCGGGTCACCACAAGGCACGCGCCGCACCGATTCTCAGAACATCACGGACATGAACGTACCGACGTCACGGAAGCCGACGCGGCGGTAGGTGGCCCGGGCGGGCGCGTTGAAGTCGTTGACGTAGAGCGTCACCGCGGGCGCGACGCTGCGCAGAGCCTCGTCGACTACCGCGGCCATGCCGTGCACGGCGTACCGGCGACCGCGCAGGTCCGGATGCACCCACACGCCTTGGACCTGGCAGGCGTGCGGGGTGACGGCGCCGATCTCGGCCTTGAAGATCACGCGGCCGTTCTCGATGCGGGCGAACGCCCGCCGGGCGCGGATCAGCTCGGCGACGCGAGCCCGGTAGAGAACTCCCCCGTCGCCGGTCTGCGGGGAGACGCCGACCTCCTCGGTGAACATCGCCACGCATGCCGGATACAGGATGTCGAACTCGTTCATCGTCACCCGGCGCACCGCAGGATCGGGCTCGACGGGCGGCGGCGCCGATGTCGCCATCACCGGCTGCCGCGCCCGGATGACACGCGGCTCGCCCCACGACGGCCGGAGGATGCGCCACATCTCGGTCACGGCCGACACCGGCCCGACGATCGACGAGCAACGGCGCCCCTGCGCGCGAGCCCGCTCGGCGAAGTGGCGCGCCGCCTCGTCGTCGGCGGCGACGGGCACCAGATTGGCGCCGGAGTAGCACAGCGAGACCAGCCGCCCCCCGCGGAGGAACCCCCAGATCTCCGCACCGAGGCGGCCCGGGTCGAGACCGGCAGCGTACACGCGCGAGCTGACGAAGACGTTCGACACCGGGTCGGCGTCGAGGATCGCGACCGCCTCGTCGCGATGGCGGTCGTCGAGGAGGCGCACCGGAGACGTGCGCAGCATCGGACTCACGTTCTCTTCCCGCCTGCCGGGCCGGAGTTCCGCGAGCGGGCCGCCGTGCCGCCACGCCGACGCCGCTCACCCCTGCAAGGGTACGCGAGAATCCCACCAAGATCGGCAAAGAGGGCGCGGCACGCCGCGCCCGATCCCGCATGCTCCGCACCGCCTCGCGTCGCCGCAAGCGGACGCGGCAACATGCCGGGTGACGGCCCGAGCATCTCCGCCGAGCCGGTGCGCACCGCAATCCGGTGGGTGCCGCCGCGCTCACCGTCCGGCGGCCGACAAGTGCCCTCGGCAGCACTCGGCGGTGTCCGGCCCGCATCTCCGAGCACGCCGCCTCCAGGAGACGCGGCGTTCTCTCAGGGAGAACGCCGCGTCTTTCCGGTCCCAGGTGTGGGCTCAGGCCGGCGTCACGGGCGGCCGATGACCGAGCGGGCCGGGACCTGCGGCTTCGCCGCGCGGGTCGCCATCGCCGACGCCGCCGGCGAGGACGGCACCGGGTCCGGGAGTGCCTTGCAGGTCGCATCCGGGCCGCTGCCCTGCTTGTTGTTCGGCAGGGCGCCCGTCGCCAGGTAGGCCGCGACTTTGTCGTCGAGGCAGGCGTTGCCGTTCAGCGTGTTGGCGTGGGTCTTGCCGCCGATCTCGGCGACCAGCCGGGACGGCAGCAGCTTGTGCATCTCCACACCGCCGGGATACGGCGTCGCGGCGTCCAGCGTGGACTGCACGAGCAGGGCGGTGTTCATGCCCTTTGCCCCGATCTTCAGCGCCGGGCCGCCCTGGAACGGCCAGTACGCGATCGGCGCGTTGAACCAGACGTTGCTCCACGTGTTGAAGTGGTAGCCCTGCTTGTAGAGACGCGCCGCGTCGGCGTGCCACTTGCTCCAGTTCCGCGGCCAGCGGGCGTCGGCGGCCTGCACGGCGTTGTAGACGGCGAAGCCGTTGTCGTCCGGCGTCTGGATGTAGTTCGTGTAGAGGTCGACGAGGGCCGAGGCGTCCTTCTTGACGACCCACGCCGAGAACGCGTCGGCGATCGGCTCGTACCAGCCGGTGTTGTAGCCGGCGTTCAGGACCGTGTCGTCGAGCTCGTCCGGGCCGAGTTCGCCGCCGATCGGGCTCTTGATCGCCGCCGTGCGGGCCTTGTAGTACGCCGCCTCCACGGCCTTCTCCGACATGCCGAGGTGGAAGACCGAGTCGTACTTGGCGATCCAGCCGAAGAAGAACTTGATGTTGCGCTCGAACGCCTTGTCCTGCGAGAGCTGCGCGTCATACCAGACCTCGCGGACGTCGACGTTGCCGTCGAGCACCATGCGCTTCACACGCCCGGGGTACAGCGTGCCGTACGTCGCGCCGAGGTAGGTGCCGTAGGAGAAGCCGTAGTAGCTGATCTGCTTCTGGCCGAGCGCGGCGCGGATCGCGTCGATGTCGCGGGCGGCGTCGGTGGTGCGCATGTGCGGCAGCAGCCAGCCGTATTTCTTCGCGCACGCCTGTGCGTAGGCCTTCGAGCGGGCGCGCCAGGCGTTCTCGGCCTTGGCCGAGTGCGGCACGTAGTCCGGCCGGATCGGGTCGGAGTAATGCGGCTCGCAGGTGATCGCGGGCTTGCTGGCGCCGACGCCGCGCGGGTCGAAGCCGATGATGTCGTACTCGGCCGGGATCTCCGGGTGGCCCACGGCGGAGAACCAGCTGCCGAGCCCGCCGGCGAGGTACAGGCCGCTGCCGCCGGGACCGCCGGGATTGGCGATCAGTACGCCCTTGTAGTTCTTCGTGTCGGTGTGCTTCACCCGCGACACGGCGATGGAGATCTTCTTGCCGTTCGGGTGGCGATAGTCCAGCGGCACCTGGAGCTGGGCGCACTCGGCGTTCGCCAGGTACGGGTCGTCGCTCGCGCACTTGGTCCAGGCGAGTTCGGCACCGGCCGAGACGACGGACGCGGCCTGCGCGGCGTTCGCGGTCTGGCCCTGCGCCGCCACCGCCACGGCGGCGGCGGCGAGCCCGGCACCCGCGACGCCGGCGGTCATTACAACGAGCCTCTTCACGTGACCCCCTCGCGCACGGGCTCCACGGCCGGCCCGCGCTGCCATCTTGCGCAGGATTGTGAACGTTGCGGCTTATGAGGGATATGAGGCTGCTTTAACCGTTGTTCGATCGTGACGATCAAGGGTGCGGGATCGGCGAGGCGCCGACCGTGTTCCGCGCCGCCGGCTGGACGGCGACGAGGGGCCCCGGCGGACGCCGGGGCCCCTCGGAATCAGCGTCACGGGCGCCGGAGGACGTCCGGGAACTGCTGGGCGGACAGGGCCCGCAGGGCCGACGTGGACGGCGGGACCGGCTCCGGGAGGCGCGGGCAGTGCACGCCCTCGGCCGGCAGCGCGCCGGTCGCGAGGAAGGCGTTGAACTTGTCGTCGATGCACGCGTTGCCGCGCTGGACGACGCCGTGCGTGCGGCCGCCATCCTCGATCACCAGCCGCGAGCCCTTGAGCCGGCGGTTCATCTCCACGCCGCCGGGGTACGGCGTCGCGGCGTCGTTGGTCGCCTGGAACAGCAGCACCGGCGGCAGGCCGCGGGCGTGCCCGACGTCCACCGGCTTGCCGGCCTTGGCGGGCCAGAACAGGCACGGCGCGTTGTACCAGGCGTTGCCCCACGTCTCGAAGCGGTAGCCCTTGCGGTACAGACGCGAGTTGTCCGCCTGCCACGTGGCCCAGTTGCGCGGCCACTGGACGTCGCTGCACTGCACCGCGTTGTAGACCGCGTAGCCGTTGTCGTCGGTGGTGGCACCGAGCGTGTTGAAGGCGTTGACGAGCGCGGCCACGTCACCGGCCTTGTACATGGCCAGCGCGTTCGCCAGGTACGGCCAGTACGGGCCGAGGTCGATGTAGCCGGCGACCAGGAAGGTGTCGTCCAGCTCGTCGCCGCCGACGATGCCGCCGGCCGGCGACTTGGCCAGCTTCGCCCGGGTGGCGTAGTAGAAGTCGCGCACCGCCCGCTCGGTCGTGCCGAGGTGGTAGACCGAGTCGTACTTGGCGATCCAGGCGAACAGCGCGTCGATGTTGCGCTCGAACGCCTTGTCCTGGTCGAGGTTGTCGTCGTACCACACGCCGCTCGGCCGCACGTTGCTGTCGAGCACCATGCGCCGCACGTGGGTCGGGAACATCGTGGCGTAGACCGCGCCGAGGTACGTGCCGTACGAGGCGCCGTAGTAGTTGATCTGCTTCTCGCCGAGCGCCGCCCGGATGTCGTCCATATCCTCGGCGGCATCGGTCGTCTTCATGTGCGACAGGAGCGAGCCGTACTTCTTGCCGCAGGCGGTGGCGTAGTCGGCCGAGCGCTTCAGCCAGGTCGCCTCGAGCCTGCGGGTCGGCAGGTAGTCCGGCCGCACGGGCGCGAAGTAGTTCGGGACGCAGCTCAGCGCCGGGCTGCTGCCGCCGACGCCGCGCGGGTCGAAGCCGACGACGTCGTAGACGGCCTTGAGGCTGTCGGGCAGGTGGCTGGCGACGCGCAGCGCGAAGTCGCGTCCGGCGCCGCCGGGCCCGCCCGGGTTGACCAGCAGGGAGCCCTGGTAGCCGGTCGTTCCGGTGTGCTTGAAGCGCGACAGCGCGATCGTGATCTGCGGGCCATGCGGGTTGCGGTGGTCCAGCGGAACCCGCAGGCTCGCACACTCCAGCCCGGCCAGGCCGGCGTCGGTGCACGGCGACCATGCGAGCGGTGCGGTGGTCCGGGTGGTGGGAGCGGTGGGGCGGGCCTGTGCGGCCAGCGGCGCGAGGCTCACCGCGACCAGGCCCGCACCGGCGACCGCGGTGGTGATGGCGAGTTTCTTCACGTAACCCCTTTCACGCGCGGGACTCGGCGATGAGTCCCGGGTCGTGCGGTAACGCACGATTGTCGTGATTCCGGCACGCGGCCGGGAGGGGCGCGGCCATAGGTGGCCAATTGGCAGAAAAACGCCGGAAACGCCGCCGCGTACTCGAAGCGGCCCCCGGCCGGTGGCCGGGAGCCGCTGATGACTCTACTTAGTGATCTTGCTTTGCGGTCGTCGTCAGGCGATCTTCGCCCGCGTGGCGTGGGCGGGCCGGATCAGGAGACCGTGACCTGCGCGCCCGGGCCGTCGCCGGTGACGTCGACGCCCATCTCGTCGGCGATGCGCATGGCCTCCTCGATGAGGGTCTCGACGATCTGCGACTCGGGCACCGTCCTGACGACCTTGCCCTTGACGAAGATCTGGCCCTTGCCGTTGCCGGAGGCGACGCCGAGGTCGGCCTCGCGGGCCTCGCCGGGACCGTTCACGACGCACCCCATCACGGCGACCCGCAGCGGTATCGGGAAGTCCTTCAGCCCAGCGGTCACCTCGTCGGCCAGCGAGTACACGTCGACCTGGGCGCGCCCGCACGACGGGCACGAGACGATCTCCAGCCCGCGGTCGCGCAGGCCCAGCGACTCGAGGATCGCGGTGCCGACCTTGACCTCTTCGACCGGAGGGGCCGACAGCGACACCCGGATCGTGTCGCCGATGCCCTCGGCCAGCAGCGCGCCGAACGCGACCGCCGACTTGACCGTGCCCTGGAACGCCGGGCCGGCCTCGGTCACGCCGAGGTGCAGCGGGTAGTCGCAGCGGGCCGCGAGCTGCCGGTACGCCTGGATCATCACGACCGGGTCATGGTGCTTGACCGAGATCTTGATGTCGCGGAAGTCGTGCTCCTCGAACAGCGAGCACTCCCACAGCGCGGACTCCACGAGCGCCTCGGCGGTCGCCTTGCCGTACTTCTCCAGCAGGCGCTTGTCGAGCGACCCGGCGTTGACGCCGATGCGGATGGGCACACCGGCGTCTTTGGCCGCGCGGGCGATCTCGCCGACCTTGTCGTCGAACTTCTTGATGTTGCCGGGGTTCACGCGCACCCCGGCGCAGCCGGCGTCGATCGCGGCGAAGACGTACTTGGGCTGGAAATGGATGTCGGCGATGACCGGGATCTTCGACTTCCGCGCGATCTGCGGCAGCGCGTCCGCGTCGTCCTGCGACGGCACCGCGACCCGCACGATCTGGCAGCCGGCCGCGGTCAGCTCCGCGATCTGCTGCAGGGTCGCGTCGACGTTCGCGGTCAGCGTGGTGGTCATCGACTGGACCGACACCGGAGCGTCACCGCCCACGGGCACCGACCCGACCATGATCTGCCGCGACTTTCGTCGCTGCGCGATCGGCTTGGGCTTCGCCTGCGGAATTCCAAGATCGACGCTCATCGGTCACGCGGCGCGGAGCCCCGGGGCTCGGTGCGCCGCGACCTCCTTCCGGTGCTTCATGCGGCGAGTGTTCGGTATTCGCCTACAAGACTAGGCAACCCGCGGTGTTCCCGGGCACAGGCGGGACTATTGCGGCAACTTCAAGGGATTCACCAGATCGGCGAGGATGAGCACGACGCCCAGCCCGACCAGCAGCACCACCACGGCGTACGTCACCGGCAGCAGCTTGGCGACGTCGACCGTGCCCGGGTCGGGCCGGCCGCGCAGCCGGAAGGCGAACGCCTTGAGGCGCTCGTAGCACACCACCGCCAGGTGGCCGCCGTCGAGCGGCAGCAGCGGCACCAGGTTGAGCAGGCCGACGAACAGGTTGAGCGACGAGACCAGCGTCAGGAACATGCTGAGCTTGGCGCGCCACGGGTCGCTGGAGGAGAACACCTGCCCGGACGCCTCGGCGCCCCCGACGATGCTCCCCGCCTGCCCGCCGGGGCTGTTCGCCCGCTGACTCGTGAACAGCGTCGGGATCGCCCGCGGGATGTCCACGACGATGTCACCGATCGCCACCGTCATGGCGCCCGTCACCCGCCCGGCGAACCCGACCGCGCGCGCCGGGCCCAGCGTGCGCAGCTTCTGCGTGGGTTCGATGCCGAGGTAGCCGTGCCCGTCCGACCGCCCGACCACCGCGTGCAGGGTGCGCCGCGTGCCGTGCCGCTGCACGACGATCGGCACGGTGGTGCCGGGCCGGGCGTTCTTGATCGCCGTGGCCAGGGCGTTCCAGTCGCCGCGCACCCGGGTTCCGCCGAACGACACGATGCGGTCCCCCGGCCGCAGGCCCGCCTCCTTCGCCGGCGACTCCGGGTCACTCGGCGTGCAGGCCGCCGTGCTGCTCGCCGGAATGCACGGCGAGACCGTGCGCACCGCCGTGGTCGCCTTGTTCCCGTCCGGGACGCCCACCGCCATCGCCAGCACCACGAGCAGCACGAACGCCAGGATGACGTTGATCACGACGCCGGCCACGATGACGATCGCCCGTTTGATCGCCGGCTGCCGGTAGAAGGCGCGCGGCTCGTCCGCCGGGTCGACCTCCTCCAGCGGCGTGTAGCCGATGATCTTTACGAAGCCGCCGAGCGGGATGCCCTTGATCCCGTACTCGGTCTCCCCTCTCTGGCGCGACCACAGGGTGGGCCCGAAACCCACGAAGAACTGAGACGCCTTCATGCCGAACCGCTTGGCGGTCAGCAGGTGTCCCGCCTCGTGCAGCATCACCGACAGGAGCAACGCGAGGACGAAGGCGACCGCGCCGAAGAGATAGGTCAACCAGACGTCAGCTCCCGTGCTCTGGCCCGCGCCCACCGGTCGGCGGCGAGCACATCATCCAGCGTCAGCCCACCGGCGGGACGGTCTCCGCCCGCGGGGCCCGGCTCGCTCGTGTGCTCGGCTACTACCCGCGAGACCGTGTCGACAATCGCCGGGAACGGCAGCCGCCCGGCCAGGAACGCGGCCACGCACTCCTCGTTCGCGCCGTTGTAGACGGCCGGTGCCGTGCCGCCGGCCGCGCCGACCTCGCGCGCCAGCCGCACCGCCGGGAACGCCTCGTCGTCCAGCGGGAAGAACTCCCACGTGCGCGCCCGCGACCAGTCGAGGCCGGGCGCGGCGTCGGGCACGCGGTCGGGCCAGGCCAGGCCCAGCGCGATCGGCACCCGCATGTCGGGCAGGCCGGCCTGCGCGATCGTCGACCCGTCGACGAACTCCACCATGGAGTGCACGATCGACTGCGGGTGCACCACCACGTCGATCCGCTCGAACGGCACGTCGAACAGCAGATGCGCCTCGATGACCTCCAGGCCCTTGTTGACCAGCGTCGCGGAGTTGACGGTGACGAGCGGCCCCATCGACCAGTTCGGATGGGCGAGGGCCTGCTCGGGCGTCACGCCGGCCAGCTCCTCGCGGCTCCGGCCGCGGAACGGGCCGCCGCTGGCGGTCACGATGAGGCGGCGCAACTCCCCGCGGGCACCGCCGCGCAGGCACTGCGCCAGGGCGGCGTGCTCGGAGTCCACCGGCACGATCTGGCCCGGCTTGGCCCGCTGCTTCACGAGCGGGCCGCCGATGATGAGCGACTCCTTGTTCGCCAGCGCGAGCGTGCGGCCCGCGTCGAGGGCGGCCAGCGTGGACGACAGCCCGGCGGCCCCGTCGACGCCGTTCAGCACGACGTCGCACGGCCAGGCGGCGACCTCGGCGATGCTGTTCGGCCCGGCGAGGATGCGCGGCAGCCGGTATCCGCCGGAGGAGTAGCCGCGCCGCTGCGCCTCCGCGTAGAGGGCGAGCTGGAGGTCCTCGACGACGGAGCCCTTCGCCACGGCGACCACGTCGGGCCGCAGGTCGACCGCCTGCCGCGCCAGCACGTCGACCCGGCCGCCGCCGGCGGCCAGCCCGGCCACGCGGAACCGGCTGGGGTTGCGGCGGATCACGTCGACCGCCTGGGTGCCGATGGACCCGGTCGAGCCGAGGATCACGACGTCTCTGCGACCGCCTGAAGGCGGGCTGTCTTCCCGCATCACGCCTACATTCTCACCTTCCCGTCGAACCCGGCAGAACCGCCCGCGAGGCGTGGCCACGACCGGCCCGTCACCCGCCCCGCGGCGCACCGGCCATCTGGACATCCCCGGCACCGGGGGAATCACTCTACCTTTTCTGATAGTAGTCATCCGATCACAGTATGCATCGGTCCCTGCGGGCCGTTCTCCGGTCGATGCGGCCGTGCCCCCCGCGCGGCCGCGGAAGGGTACACGGGTCATGAAGACTTCTGCGCGCACCGCGGTCGCGATGGCGGCCGGCACGCTCCTGGCGGTCCCCCTGCCGGCGCCCGCCCACGCCGGGCCGCCCCCCGGCGGCGCCGCCGGGCACCGCGTCGTCCTGTCCGCCCCGGTTCCGGCGTCCGCGGCCCGGCAGGCCGCGATCCGCCGGTTCTGGACACCGGCCCATATGCGCGCCGCCCGGCCGCTCGACGCCATCGTCGTGGCCGGCGCCGCCCGGCGCACCCTCTCGCGCGCCGTCCCGGGCGGCCCGGCCGGTGCGACGCCGGCCACCGCGCCTTCCGCGGGAGCCGCCTGGACCTCCGGCGGCGCCGTCGCGCACACCGTCGGCCGCATCTTCTTCACCTATCAGGGCCGCCCGGCGTCCTGTTCCGGCGACGCGGTGACCAGTGCGAACAAGAGCACGGTGCTCACGGCCGGGCACTGCGTGCGGCTCGACGGCGCGTGGCACCGCGACTGGGTGTTCGTCCCGGGCTACCACGACGGGCAGGCCCCGTTCGGCACCTGGACCCTGCGCCGCGCGCTCACCACGCCGCAGTGGGAGGCGCGCGAGGACCTCGCCTACGACGTCGGCGCGGCCGTGGTGAACCCGTTGAACGGGCACCCGCTGACCAGCGTCGTCGGCGGCCAGGGCGTCGCGTTCGGCCAGAAGCGCGGGCAGACGGTGTACGCCTTCGGCTACCCCGTCGCCGGGCCCTACGACGGGTCGCACCTGGTCTACTGCAGCGGGAAGACGTTCGACGACCGGCGCAACACCCACGACGAGGGCCTGGCGTGCGACATGACCAGCGGGTCGAGCGGCGGGCCGTGGTTCCTGGGGTTCGATGCGAAGACCGGAACCGGCACCCAGAACTCCGTCAACTCGTTCACGTACGACTCCGAGCCCGGCCACATGTTCGGCCCGTACTTCGGCGCCGACGCCAAGGCGCTGTACGACAAAGCGCAGCACACCTGATCTGAACCCGATCTGAAGCCGCCGTTTACTCACAGCGATCGTGCGCGCACGACATGTCCTGCACACTGTCGATCCATGTCCAAGGTCGCCGCCGTCCTCGCCGTCCCCGCCCTCGGCGCGCTGCTCGCCGCGTCCGGTCCGGGGCACGCCCATCCCGCACCGGACGCGCTCGCCGTGGTCCACCACACGGTCACGGCCGGCGCGGCCGCCGCGGTGAGCTACTGGACTCCGGAACGGATGCGGCACGCGCGCACCCCGCCGTTCCCGTCGCCCCTCCGGCACGCACCGCCGTCCCCGATGCCCGGCACGGGCGGGGGCGAGCCGGCCGGCCGCTTCGCCAGGCGGCCGGTCGGCCAGTTCGCCGCGCACCCGGTCGCCGGCGCGCCGTGGATCTCGCCCGGCGCCGTTCGGGCCACCACGGGGAAGGTCTTCTTCAGCCACGACGGCGGCGACTTCGTCTGCTCGGCCGGCACGGTGACCGCCGCGAACCGCGACCTCGTCGTGACCGCCGGGCACTGCGCGCAGGACGTCACCGGCACCTGGGCCGAGCACTGGATCTACGTCCCCGGCTACGAGCACGGCCGCCGTCCGTACGGTGCCTTCGCGGCCCGGCACCTGTTCGTGCCGGCCGCCTGGTCGCTGCGGCACGACGAGGACTACGACGTCGCAATGGTGGTCGTGGGCACGTCCGAGGGCCGCCATCTCGCCGACGTGGCCGGCGCGCAGGCCATCGCCTTCGGCCGGCCGACGGCGGGCGCGGTCGTGTACGGGTTCGGCTACCCGATCGGCGGCCGCTACGACGGCGAGGGCCTGGCGTACTGCAGCGGCCGCCTGCATCCCGACACCCACCGGCTCACCCGCGACGAGGGCCTGCGCTGCGACATGGCGGAGGGCGCCAGCGGCGGGCCGTGGCTGACCCGTTTCGACCCTCGTACCGGCGTCGGCGTCGTCACGTCGGTCAACAGCTTCAAGTACGCCGACGATCCGTACACCATGTACGGCCCGTACTTCGGCCCGGCGATCCGGCGCCTGTACGACGAGGCCCAGCGCGCGTGACGCACGCCGGTCGACGCGGGTGGGCGCCGTGACGGCCCCGTCACCGGCCGCCTGCCCGGCGCGCGCCGGGCGCGATCCGGGTGGGCCTGAGCCGGGGACGCCGCCGCCCGTGCGCGGCGGCGGGTGTCTAGGGTGGCAGGCCATGATCGACGGCACGCGCACGGAACTGGTGGTCGCCTCCTTCGACGACCCGATCGCGACGGCACTGCGGGCCGAGCAGGCGGCGGGGCGGGCCGCGCGGTCCGGCGCCGTCGCCGACGGGCCGGCACCGGCCGAGCCCGGCACGGTGTTCCTCGTCGCGCGGGACCGGAGCGGACCGCTCGGCTGCGCCGGGGTGCGCTGGATCGGCGCGGACGCCGCGCAGGTGGGCCCGGTCTACGTCCGGCCGGAGCACCGCGGCACCGATCTGGCGCGGACGCTGCTGACCGCCGCCGAGGACCTCGCCCGTGACCGCGGGTGTCGCGTCGCCCGGGTGCGGGTGGCCGACCCGCGTGAGGCCGGGCCGTACGAGGAGAACGGGTACGTGCGGGTGCCTCCGCCCGCGCCCGGCCCGTGCGAGTCGAACGGGTACGTGCACCTGCCTCTGCCCGCGCCCGGCCCGTACCCGCCCGCCCGGCGCGTCCCGGCGCCGGATGCGGCGGGACGTGCGGCCTGCTTCGAGAAGGCGCTGCACGCCCCGCCGCCCCGCTGACCGGCGTCGGCCGGTCTCGTGGATCGCGGCATGGGCGCGGCCTGCGCAGGAGGCTGTGACGAGCGGTTACAGTCCCTCGGCGAGCGCGGACCAGAACGCGCCCTCGTAGGCGTGCAGCGTCCGCGCGGCCCGCAGCGCCGTACGCGGGTCCTCGCCCGCCGCCAGCCCCTGCGCGATCACCGCGGTCGCCTGCTCCTCGAAGCCGGGCGGGGGCGTCGCGAAGTAGCGGAAGAACGCGACGGCGTCATCGTCCATGCCGTACCGGGCGACCAGAGCGTCGGCCGTACGACCGCAGTAGCCGCCCCATTCCTCCAGATTGGCCAGCACGGCCAGGGCCAGGCCGCTGCGGGTGCCCCAGAGCGCGCTCCAGGCCAGGTAGGACGGGTACGCCTGGGCGAGCGGCCGCGGTTCGTACGCCGCCAGTTCCTCCTCGCCCAGGCCGAGGGCGGCGGCGAACCCGTCCAGCAGTTTCAACGCCTCGCCCTCGCCGTTCGCCAGGGCGAGGAACAGGTCGCCGGCGGGCGGCTCGGGGAAGCGCGCGGCGGACAGCGCGAAGCTCCGCCGGTCGCTGCCGACGATGTGGCGTTGCTCGCCGGCGAGCCAGGCCAGCCGCTCGCGCGGAACCTCCCCGCGTTCGAGCAGGTCGAGAAAGCGGTTCCCGGCCGGCGGGTTCTCGTCGCGGGCACGGCGGATGAGTTCTTGCGCGGCGGTCACGGAACCACGTCAGCATCCGAACCCGCGGCGTGTCAATCGGAACGCGCCCCCGGCACGTCGACCCCAATGCGCCCCCGGGGCGCCGATGTGCGCCCGGCGCGTCGATCCGAACGCGCGCCCATGGCCCGATCCCGAGCGCCCGCCCGCGGCCGGTCGGCACACGCGCTCGCCGGCCGCTGCGAACGCGCCCCCGGCGCGTCGGGTCGCACACGCGCCCACCGGACGATCAGAGCGCCCCGGACGGGGTGTCCGCGCGGCCGACGGCGGCCTGCCGGCGGCTGCGGGGAAAGCCGTCGATGATGAAGCCGTAGTTCCAGTCGTGCTGGTCGAGGCGGTCCCGCACGATCTGCTCGACGGGGTCGTCACCGAGCCGTCCCTCGCCCATGACGCGCCGCACCTGCGCGCCGATCTTCGTGTGGTTCGTCACGTGCCAGCGGAAGATGTCGCCAACGCTGATCTTGACGAGATCGAAGTCGCGCACGAGCATGCCGCTCTGGGTGCTCTCGCCGCTTCCGGGCACTCCCGTGATCACGTATTTGCGCATCTCACGCACGATGGCATAAACGGTCGCGCTTTCGGCCACCCGGACCCCCGACCGGCGCGTCGCGCGGGAGACCCGGTGGCAGGATGCCCGGTGACGGCCGCGGCGTTCGAGACCAGACGGCACGTACCCCGCCCGCCGCGAGCGACGGGCGGCGCACATCTTCGCGTTTCCGGACGTCTTTCGTGACGGTCGAAGACCGGACCTTAAACCGGGTCGAAATGGCGGCGATTCACGACCGCGCGACAATTCCCGTAGGTTTTGCCGGGGCTTTTGGCTTTGAAAACTGATGAAACACCTGACCGCCGGTAGAAATGGAGCCGAACGGAGCCCGCGAGCTGGGGGGACATCATGGCCCGTTCCACACCGACATTCGATCCTGAGGGTCTCACCTTCGAGCAGTGCTTCGGCGAGGCGTGCGTCGTGTGCCACAAGCGGTGGCCACGACCGCGGGTGCTCGTCGGCCGGCTTCCCGACGAATCCCGCGTCTTCGCGTGCGACGACTGCGCGCCCGCCCTGCGGATCCCCGCACAGCAGACCTGCCGCAGGCGCGAAAGGGTCAGAGCCTAACTGGAGGCCGCCCCGGGTCCGGGGGGAGCCCAGGGCGGCCGAGAGGGAGACGCGCGCTCGGCGGGGGCGGCCGGGCGCGCGTCTCTTTACATCGAGCGGATCCCCGCGGCCACGGACCGGATCAGCGCCGGGCGTTCCGCCAGGCGATCGCCCAGTCGGTGTAGCCGGTGCAGTTGTCGCCCTTGCCGTCCCCGCCGCAGTCGCCGGTCGGCGTGCGGGCCCACCGGATCCGGTCCAGATACGACCGGTCGCCGACGTGGTAGGCGCCGCAGAACTGCGGGCTGAGCCGGTCGCGGCCGCAGGCGTCGGGGTTCGCGGGGGCGACGCCGTCCCATTCGGCGACCTGCTCCTGCACTTCCGGGGATATGGCCCAGCTCATCCACTGGTACATGCAGTTCGGGTGGTTCGCCCGCACGCCCAGCATCCAGGCGTCCATCCAGCCGGTCACGCCCTCGCGCGGCGTCACGCCGGTGACCGGCCGGCCGCTACGGCTCAGCACGTCGGCCTGATACGGCCAGCCCTGGCCGAGCGCCGCCTCCCCATCGGCGAACGGCGCGATGCCGTCGGGTGCGTTCATCCAGTACGTCTTGACGAGCGGCCGCAGCTTGGTCATCACCGCCTCGGCCGCGGCGAGCTGCTTGGGGGTGAGCGCGAACGGGTCCTTGATGTGCAGCTTGCGGTCGTGCGCCTTCAGGTAGAGCGCCACGTCGCCCAGGGTGAGCGGGCTGTCGCGTACGACCAGGTGCCCGGCGTACTTCCTGGCCTGGGCCGGGTCGAACAGCGCGGCCCAGCTGTCCGGAGCCCGGTGCACCGTCCGCTGGTCGTACAGGAGAAGGTTCACGCCCCAGGTGAACGGGAGGCCGTAGTGCCGGCGGTTGCGGGTGAGCTGGGCGCGGAGGGCCGGGTCGAGGTTCTTGTAGCCGTCGACCAGGTCGGTGTTGATCGGCGCGACCTGCCGGTCGGCGATCAGACTGCCGGCGATCTCCGGCGGCGCCGCCACTCCGTCGTAGTGCAGGTTCGGCTTCGACATCAGCTCCAGCATCTGCTGCGGATCCGTCGCGTACTTCACGTCGACCCGGCACTTGGTCTTCTTCTCGAAGGGCGTGATCCAGTCGACCCGCGGGTCGCTGGACCCGTCTTCGGCGTACGGGCTCAAGGTCAAGAGCGCCAGGGAGCCCTCGCCCTGCCCCAGCGTGTCGGCCGCCGGTGCCTCCCGCGCGTGATGGCCTCCACCGCCTCCGCTGCAACCGGCAAGGCCGAGCACGGTGGCCAGCACGACCGCCAACAGCCGTCGCGAACGCCTCATGCTGCCGCTCCCGTTTCGTCGAACGCCTCTGCCGCGAGCGTAACGACGTCGCCGGGCGAGCGTGGACCGGGTCCCGCGGAAGCCGCGATCACGGCCCGGGCGGTGCGAGACGGGGACCGCGGGCGCGACGATCACCAGACAGGCCGCACCGGGCGGCCCTGCGATGGGAGACGGCGTTACCGGCAGACGGTGCGAGGGGCGAAC
>JBEHYF010000064.1:0-29349 GCA_048498315.1 Actinomycetota bacterium | reverse complement strand
CTGTCGGGCACCCACTTCTCGGGAAAGCCCCCTGGAATATGGATGACCTGATAGGGCGCGGTTGGCGTCTCGCCCTGCCTATATAAAGTCGTCAGAGAATAGACGATCCGAGCCGATTGGTGCTGGGACCAAACCGTGCCACGGCCGCCAACGAAATACGGTTCGGCCATCGCCCTGCTCTCCGCCCGGGGCGCCGGGTTGGTGTGGGCGGGCCGGCCCGCCCAGGGCGGACCGGCCCGAGGCTCCTCCCCCCTGCCCGGCATGCTCCGATCGTAGGCCGCCGCGGCACAGGCGCTCCCGGCCGCCGTTCGGCCGCGGCCGGGCGACGTGCGCCCCGGGCGACGCGGGCACGGCGGCCAGGGCGGTGCCGGGCGCAGGGGTCGGCCGGGGGACCTGAGGGAGTTCTGGCCCGCGTCCCGGCACGAGCGCCGTCCCGCCGGATCGGAGAGCCGCCGGCACCTGATCCCCGCCCCGACCGCCATGTCGGATTTCCGCTAGCCCGTGGTGCTGAGCGCCTGAAATGCTTCAAGCATGCACGAGGACGTGGAACGGTGCGTGCGGGCCGTGCAGTCGAAGGACGCCCGCTTCGACGGCTGGTTCTTCGTCGCGGTGGTCACCACCGGAATCTACTGCCGGCCGAGCTGCCCTGTGGTCCCGCCGAAGGCGGAGCACATGCGTTTCTACCCCAGCGCGGCGGCGGCGCAGCAGGCCGGGTTCCGGGCGTGCAAGCGGTGCCGGCCCGACGCCAGCCCCGGCTCGCCGCAGTGGAACGAACGCGCCGACCTGGTCGCCCGCGCGATGCGTCTGATCGCTGACGGCGTCATCGACCGCGAGGGCGTCGAAGGGCTGGCCGCGCGCCTCGGTTACAGCAGCCGCCAGATCGAACGCCGGCTGAACGCCGAGCTCGGCGCCGGGCCCCTCGCCATCGCCCGCGCCCAGCGTGCGCAGGCCGCGCGGCTGCTGATCGAGACGAGCGCGCTGCCGATGAGTGAGATCGCGTTCGCCGCCGGGTTCGCCAGCATCCGCAGCTTCAACGACACGATCCGTCAGGTCTTCGCGGTGTCCCCGACCGAGCTGCGGAACCGCGCCGCCCGAGGCCATCCGGCGGTCTCCCCGGGCACGCTCACGCTGCGGCTGCCGTTCCGCACGCCGCTGTGCCCCGACAACCTGTTCGGGCACCTGGCCGCGACCGCCGTGCCCGGCGTGGAGGAGTGGCGCGACGGCGCGTACCGCCGCACGCTCCGCCTGCCGCACGGCCCGGGCATCGTCGCCCTGCGGCCCGAGCCCGACCACGTCGAGTGCCGGCTGACCCTCACCGACCTGCGCGACCTGGCCATGGCGATCAGCCGCTGCCGGTGGCTGCTCGACCTGGATGCCGACCCGGTGGCCGTCGACGACCTGCTGCGCACCGACCCGCTGCTGGCCCCGCACGTCGACAAGGCCCCAGGGCGGCGGGTGCCGCGCACCGTCGACGGCACCGAGCTGGCCGTACGCGCCGTGCTCGGCCAGCAGGTGTCCACCGCGGCGGCCCGCACGCACGCCGCCCGCCTCGTCACGGCGTACGGCGAGCCGGTCGAGGACCCGGCGGGGGGCCTCACCCACCTGTTCCCCGCTCCCGAGGCGCTCGCCGAGATCGACCCGCAGACGCTCGCCTTCCCGCGCACCCGGCGGGTCACGCTCGCCGCCCTCGTCGCCGCGCTGACCACCGGCGACCTGGACCTCGGCGCCGGCAGCGACTGGCAGGAGACCCGCGTCCGGCTGCAGGCGCTGCCCGGCTTCGGGCCGTGGACGGTCGAGACGATCGCGATGCGCGCCCTCGGCGACCCGGACGCCTTCATCCCCACCGATCTGGGCATCCGTGGCGCCGCCCGCGAGCTGGGCCTGCCTCATACACCGGCCGCGCTGAACCGGCACTCGGCCGCCTGGCGCCCGTGGCGCGCCTACGCCGTGCAGTACCTGTGGGCGACCGGACGGCACGCCATCAACCGGATGCCCGCATGACCCCGAACCGGAGAGGAACCCCGATGCCAGACCGGGCGTACACCGTCGTGGACAGCCCCGTCGGCCCGCTCACCCTCGTCGCCACCGACGGCGTGCTGAGCGGCCTGTACATGGACCGCCAGCGCCACCGGCCCGACGAGCGCACCTTCGGCGAGCCGGACGCCGCGCCGTTCGCCGACGCCGCCGCCCAGCTGGAGGAGTACTTCGCCGGGCGGCGCACGGAGTTCGACCTGCCGCTGGCGCCGGCCGGCACGCCGTTCCAGCACAGCGTGTGGGCGGAGCTGCGGCGCATCCCGTTCGGCGAGACGGTCACCTACCGGGAGCTGGCCGAGCGGATCGGCCGGCCGACCGCCGCGCGGGCCGTCGGCCTGGCCAACGGCCGCAACCCGATCTGCATCATCGTGCCCTGCCACCGCGTCGTCGGCGCCGACGGCTCCCTCACCGGCTACGCCGGCGGGCTCGACCGCAAGCGCCACCTGCTGACGTTGGAACGCCGTGTGGCGGCCGGGCGGTGACGGCCCGTCCTCGGCGGACCGTGCGGTGCGGGCGGTGCGGGCGGCCCGCGTCGGATCCTGCCGCAGAGGCCACGGCCGCTGACGTGATCTCCGCCGCGGCCGATCGGTTCCTCACGTTGAAGACGGCGGTGGACAGGGCGCGCCCGCCGCACGCAGCGACGGCGCCGGGACGGCGCCCGCCGAGGCACCGGCCGGCCGCACACCGACCGGCGGCCCGTGATGCGGCCGGCGCCGGTCAGGCGCGCCACTCGTCCCCGAGCATCGCGTAGACCACCTCGTCGGTCCACTCGCCCTTGACCATCTCGTTCTGCACCAAGTGCGCCTCGCGCCGCATGCCGAGGCGTTCCAGCACCCGCGCGGACGCGGTGTTGCGCCCGTCGATACGGCCGTAGATGCGGTGCAACCCGAGCTCATCGAAACCGAGCCGGAGCATCGCCCGGGCGGCCTCGGTCGCGTAACCGTGCCCGCCGTAGTCGGGATGGAAGACGTACCCGACCTCGCCCTGGCGGTGTTCGCGGCTGACCCAGATCAGGAGCACGTCGCCGATGACCTTGCCGGCCTCCGGCAGCTCGACGGCGAGCTGCAGCGCCTCGCCCTCCGCGCGGAGCTCCGCTGCACGGATCTTGCGTTCGAGCACCTCGCGTGTCGCCCGCCGGTCCCGCGGCTCCCAGTACAGGTAACGCGTCACCTCTGGGCGCGAGTGGATGTCGAACAGGTCCTCCAGGTCGTCGGGGGTATACGGGCGGAGGATCAGCCGCTCGGTCTTGATCGGATAGTCGGGCCGCAGCACCGCTCGATCGTAATGACCGGGGCCGCGGCCGGCCGGAGGGCGTTCGCCCGCCGCCCGGGCACCTGCGGACGGCCCCGCGCCCGCGGGCGGCGGCGGATGCGCGAGGGCCGCACGCCAACGGCACCCAGGTCAAGGGCGCCCGAGCGGATACCGGACGTGAACCGCGCCCGGGCGGCCCGCCGTACCGGCCGGACACGAGTGAATCGCCCCACCCGGGTGGTCCATTCCGCGCCCTTGCGGCACCCTGGTGCCATGCTGATCACAACCGGTGCGGACGTCATGGAGCAGACCCGCGCGTTCAACGCGCGGCTGGCCGAGCTCGTCGCGGGCTTCCCGCAGCTGCACGAGGTCGATGACCCGCAGGCGTCGCGGGAGGCGCGGGCCCGCGGCGAGGGCCCGTTCCCGAAGCCGGTACTCCTGCCGGAGGGCCGGGACCGTACGATTCCCGGCCGCTGCGGGGAGATCCCGGTCCGGGTCTTCGTCCCGCCCACCGTCCGCGGCGTCTACCTGCACCTGCATGGCGGAGGCTGGACTCTCGGCTGGGCCAACGGCCAGGACGAGCAGCTGTGGCGGCTGGCGCGCGCGGCGCAGGTCGCGGTGGTCAGCGTCGACTACCGGCTGGCCCCCGAGCACCCGTTCCCGTGCGGTCCGGACGACTGCGAGGACGCGGCCCGCTGGCTGATCGCGAACGCGGCGGCGGAGTTCGGCGCCGACCGGCTGGTCATCGGGGGAGAGTCGGCCGGAGCGCACCTGGCGGCCCTCACGCTGGTGCGCCTGGGCGACGGGGCCGGCGCGTTCCGCGGCGCGCAGCTCACCTTCGGCGCCTACGACCTGTCGATGACGCCCAGCGCGCGGCTGTGGGGAGACCGCAACCTGGCGCTGTCGACGCCGATCATGGCGTGGTTCTACGACAAGTTCCTGCCGGGCACCACGCCGGAGGAGCGGCGCGGCCCGGAGATCTCGCCCCTGTACGCCGACCTGGCCGGCCTGCCGCCGGCCCGGTTCGTCGTCGGCACACAGGACCCGCTACTGGACGACACGCTGTTCATGGCGGCCCGCTGGCGGGCTGCGGGGAACGAGGCGGAGCTGGAGGTCGTGGCCGAGGCGCCGCACGGGTTCATATCGTTCCCGCTGGAGGTGGCCGAACGGGAGCTGGCCCGCCAGGAGGACTTCGTGGCCCGGCTCGTCGCCTGACGGACCTGCCGAGGCGGCGGATGAGGACGGGCGGATGCGGGCGCTCCGGCGGGACCGGCTCACCGCCTCCGCCCGTCGGGCGGCCCCGGACCGGGGGCGCCCGCGCAGGGCGTCGCGCGCCGCGCCCGGCGGCGCCGGGGAGGGGGGCGGCACGGCTCAGCGGCTGACCGCCTTTGTCGTCCTGGGCCGCGGTGGTCCCGTGCCCGGTGAGGGCGGGGAAGACGCCGTCGAGGCTGGGGCGGCGCAGCCCCGCGTCGCGGACGGCGATGCCCTGGCCGGCCAGCCGGCCGGGAGCCTCGCTCAGCGACGCGGCACCGACCGCGAGCCAGGTGAGCGTCTGGCAGGCGGGTTCGATGTCGGCCGGGGTGGTGACCGTGATCTCGATCCGGCCGCCGCCCACCCTGTCCTTGAGTTCGTCGGCGGTGCCCAGCACGATCACCCGGCCCTGGCCGACGACGGCGATGCGGTCGGCCGGCCGGTCGCCTGCTCCATGTACTGGGTGGTCAGCAGCACGGTCGTGCCGCGGGTGACGAGCCCGGAGACGATCTCCCACAGGCCGGCGCGGGCGCGCGGGTCCAGGCCCGTGGACGGCTGGTCCAGGAAGAGCACGGGTGGTCGGCGACCAGCGCTCCAGCCCGGTCGATCCGGCGGCGCATGCCCCCGGAGTGACCCGTCAACGGGCGGTCGGCCACCTCGGCCAGGTCGAAGCGCTCCAGCAACTCCCGGGCCCGCTCCTTGCTCCACCGCATCACCGGGTGGTACAGGCGTCCGACGATCTCCAGGTTCTGGCGCCGGTGAGCGCTCGACAGACGAATCCCGGCCCGGATCGATCCGGGCCGGGGCGTGCGCATGTCCGGCCGGAAGAAGGACGGCCTTGTCGGCCCGGCGGCGGCGCCCCGATCGCCGGCCTTCGCCCGAGGATATGGGGCGAGCCCCAGGAGGGCATCCGCTCAGCGCGTTCCGCCGTCCGTCTCCATCCGCACCGCAGCGGGTCCAGAACCGGGTTCGGAACCGGGTTCGGCACGGCGGGCGCGCAGTTCGGCGGCGACGGCGCGTTCTCGCTGGGCGTCGGCCTCGGCGCGGGCCGCGGCGCGGTCCCGTTCGAGATCCCGGCTGCGGGCCTGCTCCGCCCGCAGCGCCAGCCGCGCCTCCTCAAGCTCGCGCCGCAGTTCCTCGGCGGCCGCCCGCGCCTCGGCGGCCTCCTGCCGGATCCGCTCGGCCGCGGCGAGCACCGTGTCGCGTACGGCGAGCGCGGCGGCCCGTTCCGCGTCGGCCGTGCTCGCCCGCGCCTCGGCGCGTTCGCGCGCCGCCTCGGCCACCTGCGCGCGTGCGGCCTCGGCCGCACGGTCGCGCTCGGCGCGCGCCGCCTCGGCCTCCGCCCGCGCCGACGCCGCCTGGGCCTCCTCCAGACTCCGGGCCGCCCGCGCGGCCTCCTGCTCCGCCTCGGCGGCCGCGCGGCGGGCGTCCTCGGCGTCCCGCTCGGCGCGCTCGGCCGCGGCCCGCGCGCGCTGAACCTCATCGGCTGCCGCCCGCCGGGCCTCCTCGATCCGCTCGGCGGCCTGCCGTGCCGCCTCTTCGGCCGCCCGCTGCGCGTCGCGGACCAGGCGTTCGGCCTCGGCCCGGGCCTCCTCGGCCTCCGCTCGTGCTCGCGCCGCGTCGATGTGCGCCTGCTCGGCCTGCGCGCGCAGGCGTTCGCTCTCGGCCCGGGCCTGCTCGGCGTCGGCCCGCGCCGAGGCGCGGTCGCGGGCGGCCTCGGCGGCGCGGCGCTCGGCGTCCTCAGCGCGTGCGACGGCACGCCGCGCCTCGGCCTCGGCGTCCTCCGCCCGGGCGGCCGCCTCCTCACGTTCGGCCAAGGCGGCGGCGACACGCGCCTGCGCCTGGGCGCGCTCGGCGCTGATCCGAGCCTCGACGCCGCGGGGGGACAGCTCGGTCTCCAGCGCGGCGGCGAGCGGCGCGATGGCCGCGTTCAGTCCCTGCTCCATCCGCAGATAAAGGTCTTCGGCGCGCGCGAGCGCTCCTTCGAGGCCGGGGACGGCCCGGCGCAGCTCGCGTTCGCGTTTGGCGCGCGCCTGGCAGTCGCCGTCCAGGCAGTACGCCCGCGGGCGCCCGCGACCGGGCCGCTGGGGGACCGGCCTGCCGCAGTAGGCGCACGGCCGCTCGGCCGGCGCTCCCGCCGGCTCCTCGGCCGCGTTCTCGGAGGTCTCCGTCGTCACGCGAGCAGCCTACACTTATCAATTTTCTATTTCCAGAAAATAACAAGCTCCAGAAATAGCCTCCATGTAACTCACGGGAATGATGATTCCCGCAAGTTACCGACCGACGGGCGCTGTCCCGCGAGCCGTGCCATGCCCCGTCCCACGTCGGCCCGGAACTCCCGCAGCTCGGCCCCGTCAGTGCGCCCCTCACCGACCTGCGGATCGCCCAGCAACTCCCCAGCCTGCGACTACGCCCCGGCGACCCGCGCCCCCATACCCGCGGCAAACTCCGCGAATTCCTCCTCCAGTAGGGCGCCAGGCAGCGCAATGAGACCTCACGATGCGGAATCACCACAGGTCACGGCCATATCCGACCGAAATCTCGTCAGTACTACCGGGACCCCATTGAGAAGTAAGGGGCTACTCCTGCGGCCCGAGCATCTCCTCGACGAACAGCGCTGTGGGCAGGTCGGACAACGCCTGGAGCCGCACCTAACCGAGTGCCGGCGGGTGCTCGGCCGGACGGCGTCCCCAGGCGGAGATCAGCGGCGCGAGTGTCAGGTCGAGTTCGCCCGCGTGGATGGCGGCCAGGTGCGCGTCGATCTCGGCGTCGTCGGCCAACCCGGCCGCGAGCAGCTCGCCGCGCACGTGCCGGATGGTCGCCGCCTCCAGCCGGTCGCAGGCCGGCCCGCCGACCGGGAAAGAGCCCGCCGCGGCGACATCTACCAGGCCGGCCTCACGCAATGCCCGCGGCAGTGTCCGGCCGTAGCGCAGGTCCGCGCCGCGGCGCGTCAGCAGCTCCCGGACCGCGTCGCGCAGCCGGTTGGCCCGCGCTGCGCCGGTCCGCTGTCGCCCAGGCATGCCAGTGGCTGCAGAGCGGTATCGGCGTCCTCGACCAGCAGCCGGCCGCCGGGCCGCAGCGCCGCCACCATCGTGGCCGACGCCCGAGCCCGGTCGGGTACATGGACCAGCACGAGCCGGGCGTGCACCAGATCGAACGTCCCCGGCTCCGGGGGTGGATCAGCGGCGACGTCGTGCCGGCGCACCTCGTACCCGTCGCCTGCCTTCAGCCACGACGGGTCGATGTCCGTGGCCAGCACGTGCCCGGTCGGACCGACGGCCGCCGCGAGCGCCTCCGGGATACTGCGGCCACCGGCCCCCACCTCCCAGCAGCGCGAGCCGGTCCTGACCCCCAGCCGATCGAAGTGCCCCCGCGTCACGCCGTCGAACAGCTCGGCCAGCCAGACGAATCGCTCGCCCGCCTCGGCGTGCGCGTTGTCCAGAAGGTACCCGCGGGCTGGAGCGGACTCTCCACCGAGCGCGGTGGTCCCGCCTATCGGATCCGGTCGGCCACCGACGTGCGGCGGGCGGGGCGAGGAGGTCATCACTACATGGTCACCTCCCCAGACCACCAGCGCCACGACGACGGAAGAGGGACATCTCACACAGCCGGCGAACCCCGCACGTCCTACAGCCCGGTGCTGTTACGCGACGCGCACGCGGTCGATGGGCCTTAGCGTTGTTTTCGCTGGAAGCCACGGGTGGCCCGCGGCGGGTGGCGGCGGCGCGGGCGGCGCGCATGAGGGAGTCTCTTCCGCAGAAATCCATTGGCGGGCCACGGCGACCACTGCTACCTTTCCGGAGGCCGTGCCAGAGAACGAGGAGGTGGTACCCGTGAACGCAGTATCGACATGGGTGCTCCCCTCCGGGATCACGGTCGGACGGTAGGTCGTCCGGGAGCGCCGCTCAGGAGCACTCCCGAAAGGCACGACCATGCAGTTCACCTCAGAGGAACGCCTCGACGACGGCGTCCTCGAACGCGAATTCACCCTCGGCGAGATCCCCGGTATCTTGTGGACGCCCGGATCCGCTTCCCCACCGGGGCCGCTGATCCTCCTCGGCCACCCCGGCGGACTGCGCAAGATGTACCCCCGACTGGTGGCCCGCGCCCGGAACTCCGCGGCGGAGGGCTTCGCCGCGGCCACCATCGAGCTCCCCGGGAGCGGTGTCCGGCCCCGTTCCGCCGCCGCCGAGCAGGCCCGCGCCGACCTGCGCCGGGCGCTGGAGGCCGGTGAGCCGGTCGACGAGATCGTGGACCGGCTCGTCCTCCCGCTGGTGGAAAGGGCGGTCCCGGAATGGCAGGCCGTCCTGGACGCCCTCCTTTCGCTGCCCGAGATCGGCGGCCCGGTCGGGTACGCGGGAGGAGTGATGGCCATCGGCATCCGGCTGGCGATGGTCGAGCCGCGCATCTCGGCCGCCGGCTTCATCGCCGGGAGTTTCGTGCCCCGCGCCATGTTCGAGGAGGCCCGGCAGGTCACCATTCCGCTGCAGGTCCTGCTGCAGTGGGACGACGAAGGGAACGACCGGCAGGCTGCCCTGGACCTGTTCGACGCCTTCGGCTCCAAGGAGAAGACGCTGCACGCCAATATGGGCGGGCACACCGGCGTCCCGCAGTTCGAGTTGGACGACGGGACGCGCTTCTTCGCCCGGCACCTGAAGTAAGGCCGGGCCGTCAGGCCGGCGGCAGACGGTAGGCGGCGCCGGCCAGGACGCCGCTCATCGAGGACAGGTCCCGGCCTTCCTCGATGGGGCGGCCGGAAGATGCACAACCGCCCCGATCGTGGCGGTCCCGGCCGATCGTGGCGGTCCCGGCCGGTCGGGGCGGCGCCCGCCCACCGGCGCCTCCATCAGCTGGGCCCGCGCCGAGGCACCCGCCCCTACCTTGCGGATCGCCGGGCAGCGACCGACTCGGCCACCAGCGCCCGGGCCGGGCCGGCCGCCGGCGGGCCGGTAGTAGGTAGGCATCGCGGCGTTCAGCATCCCGCGGAGCTCGTCGCCGGGCTCGGTGGCCTCGGTGGTGCGGGCGGCGTGCCCTGGGCTATGACCGCGGGTCGTCGACCTTGAGCTTGGCTCCGGTGTCGGCGACGAAGACGACCAGGAGCCTGGCCGGCTCGGTCCGGCTGGCGTTCTCGGTGAGAAGGTGGTGGGCGCCCGGCTGCTCGAACCAGTTCTGCCCTTGGTGGTAGGTCCGCACCGGCTCTCCGGCGAGCCGGCTGCGCACAGTGCCCTGGAGCACGTAGGCGTAGACGAAGGCCGAGCCGTGCCGATGCGGCACCGCCCGTGCGTTGGGCGGGAAGGTGACGATCGCCGAGGTGAACGTCTTGCCCTTGACATTCGGCAGCGCCTTCTCAAGCAGCGGCGATACCGTCTCGGACGGTTGCGTCGATGCCACCGCGGCGACCGGTGTCTTGCCGGCCGCGTGCTCTGCCGCGGTACCGCACGCCGTGGCCGCGGCCACTACGCCGGCCGCCAGAAGGCCGCCGGCGAGCCGTATTCGGATCATGAGACTCTCCTCCTCAGTCTTCCGTGACCTGGGTGATCGTCTTGCCAGGGGTGCGCCGGCCGGACGCGAACGCGGAGGGCGCTTCGGCGAGCGTCCGCGTGGCCCCGACGATCGGCTTGAGCCGTCCGTCCCGAAGCCGCTGGGCGAGATCCGCGAGCCGGACGCGATCGGGTTCGACGACGAAGAAGAGGGCCCGCCCGTCCCTGGGCCGGCCCCTGGGCGGCGTGGCGATGGTGACGAGCGTGCCACCGGCACGTACCGGTGCGGTCGAGCGGTCGAGGATGTCGCCGCCGACAACGCCGAACACCACGTCGACCTCGCCGGCGTCTTCCAGCTTATCGAAGGCATCGACGCCGAGGCCGAGCGCGGTATCCCGGTGGACGGCCCGGCCGGTGCCGGCGACGCGGGCGCCGGCCTCGCGGGCGAGCTGGACCGCGATCGAGCCGACGCCGCCCGCGGCACCATGGATCAGGACGGTCTGGCCTGTGGTGAGGCGGCCGTGGTCGAACAGGCCCTGCCACGCGGTCAGCCCGGAGATCGGCAGGGCGGCGGCCACCGTGTGGTCGATGTCCGCCGGAAGCGGGGCGAGGTTGCGGGCCTCCACCGCGGTGTACTCGGCCAGTGTGCCGTTGCGGGCCCAGTCGGTCGGTCCGAACACCCGCTGTCCGACGCTCAGGCCGGTGGTGCCGTACCCCAGCTCGACGACGACCCCGGACAGCTCGTGCCCGGGCACGCTCGGCGTCCGGTCGCGGCCGGCGCGATCGGTCCACGTGGCGGGCCCCTTCGAGTGTGACGGCTCGGACGCGCACGAGTTCGCCCGGATGATGACCTGCCGAACCGGCGGACTCCTCTGCGAATACCGGCCGTACACGGCCTGGCTCGCGGCTCACCGTGGCCGCGGGAGTTCTGGGCTGTCACACAGCGCCCGACTGTCTCGTCTCGGGTGTCGACGGACGAGTCGGCAGACCGGCTGTGACCGGGAAGGTGATGGGCATGCGGGTGTTCGTGGCGGGCGGCAGCGGGGTCCTGGGGCGGCGGCTGGTGCCGCGGCTGGTGGCCCGTGGTCACCAGGTGACGGCGACGACGACCAGCGCGGCCAGGCTGGGGCTGCTGGCGGAGCTGGGCGCGGACGGGGTCGTGATGGACGGCCTCGATCCGGTGTCGGTCGGTGAGGCGGTGGCCAAGGCCCGGCCGGACGTGATCGTGCACCAGATGACCGCGATCTCCGTCGCGCACGCCGGCCGGCCCGACATGAAGCACATGGACCGCTGGTTCGCCGGCACCAACCGGCTGCGCACCGAGGGGACCGACCACCTGCTGGCGGCCGCCGAGGCGACCGGCGTGAGCGGCTTCGTCGCGCAGGGCTACGCCGCCTGGAACGGCATTCGCGACGGCGGCTGGGTCAAGACCGAGGAGGACCCGCTGGACCCGATGACAGGGACGCCGGCGGAGCCGGGGATGCGGGCGATCGGCCACGTGGAGGAGGTGGTCGTCAGGGCCGGTGGCGCGGTTCTGCGGTACGGCTGGTTCTATGGGCCTGGGGCCACCGACGATCTGGTCGAGACGGTGCGCAAGCGGCAGTTCCCGGTCGTGGGGGGCGGCGCCGGCCACTGCTCGTGGGTGCATCTGGACGATGCGGCGAGCGCGACCGTACTGGCGGTGGAGCAGAACGCGAAGGGGGTGTTCAACATCGTCGACGATGAACCGGCGCCGGCCCGCGAGTGGCTGCCCTACCTGGCGGAGTGTGCGGGGGCGAAGCGGCCGATGCGCGTCCCCGCCTGGCTGGCCCGGCCGCTGGCCGGGGAGGTGGCGGTCACGATGATGACCGAGGGCCGCGGTTTCGCCAACGCCAAGGCCAAGCGGGAGCTCGGCTGGCGGCTGCGTTACCCGTCGTGGCGGCAGGGCTTCCGAGCGGAGCCGGCGTGACCAGGGCCGAGCGGTTCGAGGAACTGCGGCCGCTGCTGTTCTCGATCGCCTACCGGATTCTGGGCAGCGTCAGCGAGGCCGAGGACGCGGTCCAGGAGACCTGGCTGCGCTACGAGGCCACCGCCACGCGCCCCGTCTCGGCCAAGGCGTTCCTGTCGGCCGTGGTGACCCGGATCTCGATCGATGTGCTGCGCTCGGCCCGCTCCCGGCGGGAGGAGTACGTGGGGCCGTGGTTCCCCGAGCCGCTGCTGACCGACCCCTACGAGGACCCGGAGCGTTCGGCGGAGCTGGCCGACTCGCTGTCGATGGCGGCGCTGCTCGTGCTGGAGCGGCTCAGCCCGCTGGAGCGGGCGGTCTTCGTCCTGCGGGAGGTGTTCGCGTTCGGGTTCCCCGAGGTCGCCGCGGCGGTGGGACGCTCGGAGGCGGCGTGCCGCCAGCTCGCGGTGCGGGCCCGCCGCCACATGGACGCGGGCCGGCCCCGGTTCGAGGCCGACCGGCGGCGCCGCGATGAACTCGCCGCCCGATTCCTCGACGCGGTGCGGGACGGCGACGTCGACGCGCTGATGGAACTCCTCGCCGCCGACGTTCACATGGCCGGCGACAGCGGCGGCAAGGCCCCGCAGTGGGGCACGGGCATCACCGGCGCCGCGAACGTGGCCCGGGTGCTCGCCGCGATCGCCCCGCCGTTCGCCCGGATCGGCGGCGTCGTGGAGCCGCGGGAGGTGAACGGCCAGCCGGGCGCGGTCTTCCGCGACCGGGACGGCAAGGTGGTGAACACCTGGACGCTCGACGTCCTCGACGGGCGGATCCAGGCGATTCGCACGGTGCTCAACCCGGACAAGCTCCGGCACGTGGGTCCGGTGGCGGACGCGTGGGCCGTCCTCCACGAGCTGAACCTGACGCGCCGCCCCGGCGCGCCGTCATCCGGGCGGGATCGCCCGTAGGGGCGGCCGCTCCGGGAGGACCGCGTGTCGGCGGCCCAGCCCGGAGCGGCCGGTCGAACGCCGGCCTACTGGCCGTACTCCGGGTAGCCGTAGCCGACGACCTCGGAGACGGGGCGGGTGCGGACCCTGACGGCGTTGTCGGTGTTGCCCTCGACGGTCTCGATGGTGCCGTCGTGGTTGTCCCGGATGACGATGCCGACGTGGTCGATGCCGTCGATGGACTTGTCGCCGCTCCAGGAGAAGAACACGACCGCGCCGGGCTTGGGCACCTGTCCCCAATGGCCCTGCTGCACGAACCAGCGGGCGTGGGCGGGGGTGAAGGCGTTGTCGCCCATGCCCTTGACCCCGAGCCGGTCGCCGACCCAGGAGACGAACATGTCGCACCAGGAGGCGTTGGCGTAGTCGCTGATCGATCCGCCGTACTGCTCGGCGCCCTGCTCGGCGTACGGCGTGGACATGAACCACTGGTTGAACTTGCTGCCGCCGGCGGCGTTCTCGGTGGTGCCGACTTGGGACAGCGCGAGCTGCAGCGCGTCGTTCACCGTGGGAATCTTCTTGCGGTCGTTCTTCTGCGCGTCCTTGGCCGGAAGCCGGTTCATGTTCCGGAGGTAGGCGGCCCCGTCCGCGCGCAGGGTGACGACCGAGGCGACCGGGCGGGCGTGCACGGTCCAGCCGGTTCGGGGCGTGGCGCCGGCGGGCCCGGCGGCGAGCACGGTGGTGGCGGCGCCGGCGACGATGCCGGTCAGGCAGGCGTACCGCAGAGCGGTCCGGGGCGTGGCGTGCCGAGGGGACACGGGGGTGCTCCTTCGCTTCCATGCCGCTTACCGGGTTAGCTGACGGGTTCGGGCGCGGAAGCTGCCCTACGGCAGGGAGTGCCGATTCACCCCAGTGGTGCTGTGGGTCCCCGGCTCCGCGTGGTGCGGACTCAGCGGGCCGCCCGTCTTCATGGGCGACGAGAACGGGTTGGTCGTCGAGCGACGGCGTGGAATCGAGCGGTCGCTCGGGTGGGGTCAGGGGACGACCGGTGCGCGGCCGGCGGCGCGGCGGTCGTACGGGTCGTTCAGCGGACGTGGCGAGGGGTCGTTCTCCTTGACTTCCGGCGACGCATGGCCGAGCCGGGTGGCGGGCTCGCCGAGCGGTGGCCGCCGGGCGGCCATCGCTCCGCGCCGGTCCCGGACGGGGTACGGGTGGATCGCCCGGGTCCATGGGCCGCATGGTGCCGGCGGGTGTCGCTCCGCCGCGCCGGCCGGGACGGGCGGAGGCGACAGGGTCTTCGGATGTGAACCGTCCGCCCGGCGGGGCCGTGGCGCGCCTTCGCGTCTCTCGTCGGGCCTTGTGGGCTTGGCGGGTTCGCCTGGGCCGGCGGCTGTCCGGCAACGCAAGGGGTAGAACCGGACAAAGAGGAAGATAGCAGACAGATATCTACATGCACCAGTGTCCTGAGCAGGCGAAACGTCACGGGAACGGCATCTGTTCCCGTCCTGGCGCCGCGTGGATGGTAAAGAATCGACCGCCGCCCCCCGGGCGGAAGGCCGGCGATGGCGAGCCAGCGGCGGCCGGCCGCCGCCCGTGCCGCCTCCGGCCCGCCGTAGATTCCAGCTTCCTGGCCCGCTACCCGCGGGCCGGGGTGTTGCTGACCCGCCGGCCCAACACCGACCTTGTCACCGGGATGTGGGACGACCTGCCGTGCGGCGTCGATGCGGGGCGGGCATGCCACTGCGGCGCCGGTGGCGGGCAAGTCGTGCTCGTCCAAGCGGGCAGCAGAAGGCGCTCACCTCGGCGATCAAGGAGTATGGGGCTTTGCGGCGCACCCCGAGAACACCAGCCGCTTCCACGGCCCCGGCACCACGTCGACCTCGATCACGCCGCCCGGCACCAGTGACGCCGGCGGCTGCCGCATGCGGTACGCCAGGACGTCCGGCAGCTTGGTCATCGCAGCTGACACCGCGGCACCCTCGGCGTTCGCGCCGGACTCGATCACCGGCGCCGGCTGGGTGGCCGCTGGAGGCGCGCCATGCCGGGCACGGATCTGCGCGGCCTCATTGCTTGGCCATGCCGTTTCGTATGGCGCGCGTACCCCGGCCTGAGGGTTCGCGGGCGCGGAGGTAGGCCTCCAGGCCGGCGGCGCCCTTGAGCATGGCGTGACCCCGGGCGGACAGACGGGCCCGCCAGTCGCGCAGGGTCGACTCCAGGGGGGCGACGCCTCCGGCCGAGCGGACCTGATCGATCAGCGGGGCGATCTGTTCCAGCAGGTAGCCGCCCCGCCTGAGCTGGTGGACCAGCCGGACGTCCCGTACGTCGGCCGCGCTGTAGACGCGGTAGCCCGTCCGCGGATCGCGGCGCGGCCGGACCAGCCCGGCCTTCTCCCATTTGCGCAGGGTGGCAGGGCGCAGGCCGAGCCGTCTGGCCAGCGGGCCGATGAACGTGTCGCCGCGTTCCGGCGGCACGGGCGCCAGGACGCGGAGTGCGGCCTCGACGGCCTGGAGGGTGCGGCGGTCCTCCAGGAGCCGGCCGTGGCTCTCGTCGATGAGCCGCAGCGCTTCGTCGGTGGCGCCCCGGTTGACCGCCTGCATGATCGACGCGGCCGTCCGGTGGCCGTGCCCGGAGGCGAGGGCGAGGAACGCGCGCAGGGCCTGGGCGTGCAGCGGCGCGTAGACGCGGTAGCCGTGGGCGGTGCGTTCGGCGGCGGGCAGGATGCCGGCGGCCTCGTAGTTCCTGACCGCCTGGGTGGACAGGCCGTGCTCGCGCGCCAGGTCCACTGGCCTCATGGATGCCTCACCGATTGAAGGTTTACCCCGACCAAATCCCGTTTTTCCCGCAAAAGTTTACATCGAAGGTTCAACGATACCGTTTAAGGAATGGATATCAAGGACACGGCCCGGCGGCTCGACGGCGCGGGCGTATCGGCGTTCCTGCGGTCGCTTCCCGCCCGGCCCCTGCTGCTCGGCCTCGGAGAGGCCCGGCATTTCGTCGGGGAGCTGGGCGAGGTGCGCAACGAGATCTTCCGGCATCTGGTCGAGCACGAGGGCTACCGGTCGTTCGCGATCGAGAGCGACTGCCTCATGGGCCTCCTGGTGGACGACTACGTCACGACGGGCACGGGCACGCTGGACGAGGTCATGGACCGCGGCTTCAGCCACCGCTTCGGAACGTCACCGGCCAACCGCGAGCTCGTGCGCTGGATGCGCGCATACAACGAGGAGCACGACGAGAAGCTGCGGTTCTTCGGGTTCGACGGCCCGCTGGAGTACTGGGCGGCCAGCCCGCGCCAGGCGCTCACCGCCCTGCACGCCCTGCTCGACGGCCCGCTCCCGTGCACCCGGGAGACCCTCGACACACTGCTGGGCCCGGACGAACGCTGGTCGGACGAGGCCACGGTCATGGACCCGTCCCGGTCGATCGGCCGGTCCGCCGACGCCCAGCGGCTGCGGCTGATCGCCGACGACCTGGTGGCGCTGCTCGACACACAGGCGCCGCGGCTGAGCGCCAAGGACAGGGAGCGGGCGGAACTGTACGGCCGCACCGCGATCGGCCTGCTCCGCTACCACCACTGGATGGCCGACACGTCCCCGGCGCGCTGGACCCGGCTGGCGGCCATACGAGCCGCGATGATGGCCGCCAACCTGCGTGCCGTCGCCGAGCACGGCCCGGCCCTGGTCTTCTCACACAACCTCCACCTGCAGCGGACCACGAGCCTCATGTCGTTCGGCGACCAGCAGCTGGAGTGGTGGAGCGCGGGAGCGATCGTCGCGACGCACCTGGGCGACCGGTACGCCTTCTTGGCCTCCGCCTTCGGCACGGTCGGCGACGACGCTCCGCCCCCGGACACGGTCGAGGGCATCTTGTCCACGCTCCCGTGGGACAGCGCTCTCATCGACGCCCGCCGCCTGCACGGGGCCATCACCGGACCCGCCCCGCGCACCTCCCGCGATTTCGCCTATGTCCCGCTGGACCCGGCCGGGCTCGACGCGATCGACGGGATCGTCTTCCTCAGGCAGGCCGTCCGGCTGGGTTCGCCGGGCTGACGGGGCGTGGGCGTGCCGGCCCGCGCCGGCACGCCCACCCATCGGTCACGCCAGCTGGTGAGTGAGCACCGGCCCGCAAGCCGCGAACCCGCGGCGCGATCGCGTGCGCGCGGCGGAGATCCGGGCCGGGCAGCGCGTCCGGCACCGCCTTCGGCGCGGGCGGGCCCGGGGCCACCGGGCACCGAGACTGCCGGGCGGCAGCCCGGCAGCTCCCGTTGGTCCCCGTGTCGCTGCGGGGAACGCCTGCCGGGTGTGGATGGGGATGGCCGCCCGCCGAGCTCGTGTTCGCTTCGCCGCCGCGCCCCGGTACAGGTCCGTTCTCGGGTCAGCGGCCGACCGCGTAGCCCTGGGCGCCGCGCGGGTTGGCGGCGGCGCGCAGGAAGCCTGGAGACGCACCGTCACGGGCGACCGCGCTGAGCCGCCCGAGCGTCCACGGGCCCTGCACGTCCACCCGGTGGCCGCGGCGGCGCAGCTCGGCGAGGACGTTCGGGTCGATCCGGTCCTCGGCCAGCACGACGCCGGGCAGCGCGGCGCGGGGGTAGAACGAACCGGGGAAGTGCGCCGAGTGGAACATGGGCGCGTCGATCGCCTCCTGCAGGTTCAGCCCGCCGTGCACGACCGACAGGAAGAAGGCCAGCGACCACTGGTCCTGCTGGTCGCCGCCGGGGGTGCCGAACGCCAGCCACGGCCGGCCGTCGCGCAGCGCCAACGACGGCGAGAGCGTGGTGCGGGGCCGGGCGCCGGGCCGCAGAGAGCTCTGCAGGCCGGGCTCCAGCCAGAACATCTGCGCCCGCGTGCCGAGGCAGAAACCGAGCGCGGGGATGGTCGGGGAGCTTTGCAGCCAGCCGCCGCTCGGGGTGGCCGAGACCATGTTGCCGAACCGGTCGGCGACGTCGACGTGGCAGGTGTCGCCGCGCACCCGGCCGTCGGTGCCCACGGTCGGCTCGCCCACGCCGGCGAGCGTCGCGGCCGGGTGCGCGGACGGGTCACCGGTGCCCGGGGCCGGCGGGGGAGGCGTGGCCAGGCGGGGCGTGCGCCCGGCCGGGCTGCCCGGCCGCATGTCGTAGTCGGCCTCGGCGCCCACCAGCGCGCGCCGCTCGGCGGTGTAGGCCGCATCCAGCAGCGCCGCGAGAGGCACGTCCACGTGATCAGGGTCGCCGTACCAGGCCTCCCGGTCGGCGAAGGCGAGCTTGGCGCATTCGATGACGGTGTGCAGGTAGTCGGCGCTGAGGTACCCGGCCTCCTGCAGGTCGAAGCCGGACAGCAGCGCGAGCTGCTGCAGGAAGACCGGTCCCTGCCCCCAGGGGCCGGTCTTGCAGATCGTGTGGCCGTGGTAGTCGTAGGTGACCGGCTCCTCGACGGCCGGGACCCAGCGCGCCAGGTCGTCGCCGGTGAGCAGGCCGCCGTGGCGTTCGCCGGAGGTGTCGGGCCAGGCGGTGCCGGCGCAGAAGCCGGCGATGGCCTCGGCGACGAACCCCTCGTACCAGGCCCTGCGGGCGGCGGCGATCTGCCCTTCGCGGGTGCGCGCGGCCGCCGTCGCCTCCTCGACCAGCCGCCGGTAGGTGGCGGCCAGGGCCGGGTTGGTCAACCGGTCCCCGGCGCGCGGCGCGCGGCCGTGCGGGAGCCAGGTCGCCGCGGAGGTCGGCCACTCCTCGGTGAACATCCGCTCCAGCGTGCCGATGGCCTCGGCTATGCCCTCCAGCGCGGGAAAGCCGCGCTCGGCGTAGCCGATGGCCGGTTCGAGGACGTCGGCGAGGGACCAGGTGCCCCACCGCTCCAGCATCAGCAGCCAGCCGCCGACCGCTCCCGGCACGGTGGCGGCGAGCAGGCCGGTGCCGGGCACGAGGTCGAGGCCGAGGTCGGTGAACCGCTCGATCGTTGCGGCGGCGGGTGCGACGCCCTGGCCGCAGACGACGGACACCTTCTGCTCGGCCTCGCTCCACAACAGGATGGGCACCTCGCCGCCGGGGCCGTTGAAGTGGGGCTCGACGACCTGAAGGACGAACCCGGCGGTGACCGCGGCGTCGAAGGCGTTGCCGCCGCGTTCCAGGACGCTCATCCCCGCAGCGGAGGCGAGCCAGTGGGTGCTGGCCACCATGCCGAAGTCGCCGGTCAGCTCGGGACGGGTCGTGAACATGTGTCCGCTTCCTACGTCTTTCTGCGTCAGAGGGTCTCGCGGGCGGTGTCGGGCACACGTCGCGGGTGGTCAGGTGGCAGGCCGACCTGGTCCTCATGCGACCGTACCGCACTCAGCCGGAAGGCCTCGACGATGGCGTCTTGGCCGCCCGCTCCGCGACGGCACGGGCGTCTTCGAAAACCTGCCGGCCGGACCGCAGCCCGCCGATGACGATCACCATGCGCGCGGGCGGCGTGCCGTGGGCGGGCTCGGCAGCCGACGGCGGCTGCGGGATGATCGTGTAGCCGTTCACCCGCCCGCGAAGGAGGTTCCGTGTCGCAGGTCCCCGCCACGCGTGAGGATCCCGCGCTTGCCCAGGCCCACACGGCCCCGGCTTCACTCACGGGAGAGCCCGGCGGCGACACCCGCACGCTCCAGGACTGGGCCCGGCCGGGCCTGCCGGACGGCTACGATCCGGCACGGGACCCGTACCGGGTGTACCTGGACCGGCTGGACAGCGAGCAGTCCCGCCGGACGATGCGCGGCTGCCTGGACCGGATCGCCCGGATCGTCGCGATGGACGAGACCGGCACGGTCACCGGTGCCGGCCGGGCATGGTGGCTGCTGCGCTACGAGCACACGACGCGGATCCGCGCCGAGCTGCGGGCCAGGACGAACGAGCGCGGCGAGCCCGCGTATTCGCCCGCCTCGATCAACAAGCATCTCGTGGCGTTGCGGCAGGTGCTGCGCGAATGCTGGCGGCTCGGGCTGATGAGCGCGGAGGACTACCAGCGTGCCGTGGACCTGAAGCCGGTCGACGGCACGCGGCTGCCGCGCGGCCATCATGTCCCCGGTCGCGCGCTGGCGGCGGCACTGGCGGCCTGCGACGCCGATCCCTCGCCGGCCGGACGCCGTGATGCGGCCCTGCTGGCCGTCCTCTACACCACCGGAGCCCGGCGCGCGGAGATCGCCGGCCTGGCCGTGACCGACTACGACGCGGCCGAGCGTTCCCTGCGGGTGCGCGGCAAGCGCGACAAGGAGCGCACGGTGTACGTGACCGTCGAGGCGGCGGCGCGCCTGGACGCCTGGATCGCCGTACGGGGCCGCGGCCCAGGCGCGCTGTTCCCGCCGATCAGCAAGGACGGCCGGCCGCGCCACCGGGACGGGCGGCTGTGCCATCCGACCGGGCAGGCGATCGCCGGGATCCTCGCCCGGCGGCTGGAGCAGGCCGGCGTGCCGCCGCACACGCCGCACGACTTCCGGCGCACGTTCATCGGTGAGCTGCTGGACGCCGGCGTGGATCTGGCGACCGCCCAGCAACTGGTGGGGCACGCCTCACCGGCCACCACCGCACGCTACGACCGGCGCCCCGAACGCCGCCGCCGCGAGGCCGTCGACCGCCTCCGCCTGCCCTGAGGCCGGCCGCGGGCGGCCCGGCCCCCACGGGCGCACCCACCCGTGCTCCTCGGCGATGCCCGGACGCCGGGAATCACCCCGGATAGCTGCCGATGGCGCTGATCAGCCACTTCAGCTCTGCGGTGTTGGGCGGACGCGGCTCCTTCCCGTTGACCACGGCGACCAGCCGGCGGACACGACCCGGCGTTACCGTGGCACGACCGCCGCGCCTGTCACGGCCTTCGGGACGGGCCGATCAGGGGCGGGGCGGCGGCGCCGCGGGCGGGTGGGACGCCAGGCGTTCCAGCGCGACCCGCACGGCGGTCTCCAGCTGCGGGTCGTGGTCTTCGGCGCGCTCGCCGGGGGCGACGACGACCTCGATGTCGGGGTCGACGCCGTGATTCTCCAGCCCCCAGCCGTGGCCTTCGAACCAGGTGGCGTGGCGCGGCACCGTGATGACCGTGCCGTCGACGAGCCGGTGGGTGTGGATGCCCACGACCCCGCCCCAGGTGCGGGTGCCGACGACCGTGCCCAGGCCCAGCGTGCGGATCGCGGCGGTGAGCAGGTCGCCGTCGGAGCAGGTGTGCTCGTCGGCCAGGACGACGACGGGGCCGCGCGGCGCGTCGTCGGGGTAGCTGACCGGGCCGCGGTGCCGGCCGACGTCCCAGCCGATGACGCGGCGCGACAGCTTCTCGACCACCAGCTCGGAGACGATGCCGCCGCGGTTGCCGCGGATGTCCAGCACCAGGCCGGGGTTGGCGATCTCCAGCCGCAGGTCCCGGTGGAACTGCGCCCAGCCCACCCCGGTCATGTCGGGGATGTGCAGGTAGCCGAGACGGCCGCCGCTGCGCTCGCGGACCCACCGCCGGCGTTCGGCGACCCACGCCTGGTAGCGCAGCCGCCGGTCGTCCAGCAGCGGGCGGACCACCACCGGGCGGGGCGCGCCGCCGGCGGCCGGGGCGATGGTCAGCTCGACCGGCGTGTCCGCCGATCCGGCCAGGAGCGGGCCGGGCCCGTCGACCGGGTCGACCGGCCGGCCGTCGACGGCCAGCAGCGCGTCGCCGGGCCGCACGCCGATGCCGGGTTCGGCCAGCGGCGAGCGCGCGTACGGGTCGGAGGTCTCGGCCGGCAGGATGCGGCGGATCCGCCACACCTGGCCGGCGTCGCGTTCGATGTCGGCGCCGAGCATGCCGAGCCACCGCACGCCGTGGTGGGTGCGGGCGGCGTGGACGTAGGCGTGCGAGGTGCCCAGCTCGCCCAGCAGGTCGCCGAGCAGGTCGGCGAAGTCGTCGGGGGTGGCGATCCGCTCCACGAGAGGCCGGTAGCGGGCCAGGGCGCCGGGCCAGTCGACGCCGGCCATGGTCCCGGCCCAGAAGTAGGCGCGCACGACGCGGCCGGCCTCCTCGAACGCCTGCCGCCACTCGGCGGCCGGGTCGGCGGTGACCCGCAGCCGGGACAGGTCGACGCTGCTGCTCTCGTCGCCGTCCGGGGCGCCCGAGCCGTCGGCGGCCACGACCCGGACGCCGCCGTCGTGGCCGATCACCAGCCGCTCGCCGTCGCGGCTGACCCGGAGCCAGTCGAGCTCGCCCACGATCTCTTCGCACCTGCACTTGCGCAGGTCGTAGCGTTCCAGGGCGGGTCTGGGAATGCCGGCGCCGGGCTCGGCACCGCCCTCGCCGAGCATGCCGGCCAGCGGCATCCGCAACCAGACCAGGCCGTTCTTGACCGCGTGCAGCGAGGAATAGCGCGCCTCGGGCACCGGGAACGGCACGACACGGGCCCCGATGTCCTCCAGGTCGACGGTGATGGGCCGGACGCCGCCGTCCTTGCGTCCGCCCTCGCCACCGCCTTCGCCACCGCCGTCGCCGGTGGCGTCGGCGTGCCTGTCATCGTCGCCGGTGCCCGCCGGGCGGCCCTGGGATGTGGGGGAGAACGGGGAGCGGGCCGATGCCGCCAGCGGCACCAGATACGGCCGGCAGCCGAACGGGAACGCCAGGTCGAAGATGTGGGAGTCGAACACCGGGTCAAAGCCCCGCCAGGACAGGAACACCAGGTACGCGCCGTCGAGCGTGAAGACCGGTTCGGCGTCGGCGAACCTGCCGTCGGTGACGTCGGTGACGGTGCGGTCGGCGACGCGCGCGAGCCTGATGCGCGACAGCGGGCCGATGCCCGGGTGGGACCAGGCGAGCCACGCCGAGTCGGGCGAGAAGCACAGGTCGGTGACCGGACCGTTGTCGCTGGCGGCGAGCGTCTCGACGGCGCCGGTGGCGACGTCGACGAGCAGGAGGCGGCCGTCGTGCGCGGCGACGGCGACGGTACGGCCGTCCGGCGCGGCCGCCAGGTCGTCGACGTGGCCGAGCCGGCCGGCGGCCAGCCGCCGCGGCGGCGCGGGGAACCCGGGCCCCTCATGCCCGCAGGCCGGGCCGATCTGCAGGGCGTCGTCGCCCTCTGCGGTGGTGACCCAGACGACCTGGTCCTCGCCCAGGACGCGCGGCAGGCGGGCGCGTACGGCCGGGTCGGCCGCCAGCGCCCGCACCGGCCCGTCACGGTGCGTGAGCCAGTAGACCCCGCCGCGGACCTCCACGGCACTGCCCCGCCCGGTACGGTCACAGGACAGGTCACTCACGCACGGCGATACCGGGCGGGGACGCCGGCCGGTGCGCGGTCCGCCGAGGCGGACGGCCAGCCGGACCGGTGCGGCGCCGAGCCGGTCGACCAGCCGCAGCTCGCCCGCGCGCTGGTAGACGACGCGGGCGCCGTCGGTGGCGGCGTGCCGGGCGTAGAAGGAGGCCGCGTCGTCGCCGGGCGGGTCACCGTCGTGGCGGCGCAGGTCCGACCCGTCCGGAAGGCAGGAGTACAGCCGCGCGGTGCCCTCGTGGTCGGACAAGAACGCCACCCGCCCGCCGACCCACATCGGGCAGGCGAGGTTGCCGTCCAGGCCAGGCAGCAGGCGCGCGAACCCGTCGCCGCGGTCACACCACAGGCGGCCCTGCGCGCCGCCCCGGTAGCGCTTCCACAAGGCCGGCTCCTGGCCGGGCACGGTGGCCACGAGCACCTGCCCGTCCGCCGCCAGGCACGCGTCGCCGACGGGCCCCCAGCCCATCGGCCGGGCGGGGCCGCCCTCGACCGGAACGGCGTAGGCGTGCATGTGGTGGGCGAAGGCCCGCCGCCAGGAGGTCAGGGCGAGGACCTGCCCGTCGGGCGTCCAGCCGCACACCCGCGTGGCGCCATCGCCCCAGTAGGTGATCCTGCGGGCCGGGCCGCCCTCGGCCGGCGCGACGTGCACCTCCGGGTCGCCGTCGCGGTGGCTGGTCCAGGCGATCCATCGCCCGTCGGGGGAGAAGCGGGGATGCGAGACGGGCACCCCGTCGGCCGACAGCCGCCAGGCCCGCCCGCCGGACAGCGGGACGACCCACACGTCGTCTTCGGCGACGCAGGTCACCAGGTCGCCGTGAAGATGGGGATAGCGCAGGTAACCGCGAGCCGTCACGGCCACACATCGTAGAAGCGACCGGCCCGGTCGATGCCGCGCCCCCGCCACCCGACCGGGCGGAATCCCCTCCCGCGGGCCTCCCCGCGCGCCGCCCGGCCGGCGCGCGCCGCCGGTACGGCGGCCGGACCGCGGCGGAGATCAGACGCCGGCGTCTTCGAAGATCGCCCAGCCGGCGGCGGGCAGCCGCACCCGGTCCGCGCTCACCTGGCCATCACCGGCGGCGATGCGCCAGGAACCGGGCGGCAGGGACGGCTCGGCCGGCTCGTCGGCGATGTTCAGGGCGACCGCCAGCCGATCGCCGCCGTCGCCGGCGGTGTAGGACAGGGCCGTGTTGGTCAGCGTCGCCACGCTCACCCGGGCGCGGACCAGCCAGGGGTGCCGGCGCCGGAGCCCGATGAGGAGCTGGTGCAGCCGCTGGTGGGCCAGCCCGTCGGGCGGCAGCAGCGACGGGTCGCCGGGGAACACCGGCCGGATCGCGTCGTCTCCGCCCTCGCGCTCCTCCTTCACCCCGCGGAACGCCCGCTCGTCCCCGGCGTACACCGACGGGATGCCGCCGACCGTGCACAGGATCACCAGCGCGTGCGCGAGGTGGCGCTCGTCGGCCAGGCGGCTGGCCAGGCGCGTCACGTCGTGGTTGCCGACGAACGTCTGCGGCGCGAACGTCTCCAGCAGCGTCTCGTGCCGCTTGAGCGCCCAGGCCAGCTCGAAGAAGTTGCGGTCGTTCAACGAGCTCCAGATGGCCTTCCACAGCTCGTACTGGGTGACGGAGTCGAGCCCGCCCGCCGTGACGTAGGAGGAGTAGTCGCCGTGGATGACCTCGCCGACCAGCCAGGCGTCGGGGAACCGCGCCCGCACCCGGTCGGTGACCGTCCGCCAGAACGGGCGCGGTACCGCGTACGCGGCGTCGAGCCGCCACCCGGCGACGCCGCGCTCGAGCCAGTAGGTCATCACCTCGGTGACGTAGTCGGCGACCGCGGGCTCGTCGTGGTCGAAGGCGACCAGCCGGTGGTGTCCCTCGAACGTGCGGTATCCGCCGCCGGGCTCGCGGCCGAACCAGGACGCGTACGGGGACCGGTCCCCGCGTGCGGCGACGTCCGCGAACGCCGGGAAACTGCGGCCGACGTGGTTGAACACCCCGTCGAGCAGCACCCGCACGCCGCGCGCCGACGCCTCGTCGATCAGGTGCCGCAGGTCGGACTCCTCGCCGAGCCGCGGGTCGACGCGGAAGTGGTCGACGGTGTCGTAGCCGTGGGTCTCCGAGGCGAACACCGGCCCCAGCGCCAGGCCGTTGCAGCCGAGGGAGACCAGGTGGCCGAGCCAGCGTTCGAGACGGGCGAGCCGGTTCACGGGCGGCGTCCCGGGCGGCGGAGCCTGACGCTCGGCGCCGGCGAATCCGAGCGGGTAGACGTGCCACCAGATCGCGTGTTCGGACCAGTGCATTTTCCGCGACATCCCCATGCCTGCGAGGGTCGGGTGAACGGCGCGTCCGGGCGCGCCGGCAAGCGCAGCGCTAGCTTCTCACGGGCCGCCGCACCGCGTAGGCCAACGGCCCGATCACGGCGGCCGCCAGCGCGAACTAGAAGATCACGGACCTCTCGGCCGTCCGGTGCGTCGGGCGGGGACGCCGAGGGCGATGTCGTCGTCGGCGGGCTGGTCGAACGAGGCGACCAGGGCGTGCAGGCGGTCCATCAGGGCGGGGGCGGTCAGGCCGGTGCAGCCGGCCAGGAACTCCCGCAGCCGCGCGTCACCGAACCGCGCGCCGTACAGATGGGCGGCGAGGAGACCGTCGGTGTGCAGGAGAAGGGTGTCGCCGGGCGCCATCTCGAGGTGGCGTTGTCGAAGACGGCGTCGTCGAGGCGGCCTGGGCCGCACCGGCGCGCGCGTGCCGGGCGGGGGCGCGGCCCGCGTACGGTGGAGGCGACATGCGCACCATCAAGCGATCCGGCGTCTGCGAGCTGGAGATCCGCAGATCGCGGTTCATCTGCGCGCTCGCCCGCGTCGCCACCGAGGAGGAGGCCCAGGCGTTCATCGCGGAGCGCCGCCGCGCCCACCGGGAGGCGACCCACAACTGCACCGCCTACGTCGTCGGGGAGCGTGGCGAGACCACTCGCAACAGCGACGACGGCGAGCCTCCCGGCACCGCGGGACCGCCGATGCTGGAGGTGCTCACGCGGCGTGAGCTGACGAACGTCGCCGCGGTCGTCACCCGCTACTTCGGCGGGGTGAAGCTGGGCGCGGGCGGCCTGGTCCGCGCCTACGGCCAGGCGGTCGCCGAGGCGGTCGACGCGGTGGGCGTGGTGGAGCGGCGCCCCGTCGTCACGGTGACCGTGGCGGTCGGGCATGACCAGGCGGGCCGGCTCCAGCGGGACCTGCACGCCTCGCCGTACCGGCCGGCGGACGCGCGCTACGGCGACCGGGCCGAGATCGACGTGCTGGTGCCGGAGGAGGACCTGGCCGCCTTCGACGCGTGGATCGCCGCCGTCACCGGCGGGCGCGGCACGGCCCGCCGCGGCGCCCGGACCGTCGTCGACGTCGACGCGTGACCGGGCCGCGATACCAGATACCGGTCAGGAAGCCGGGCGCGGACCAGGCCGCCCGTGCCCGGCTTCGGCCTGCGCCGTGGCCAGCTCGGCGATCAGGCGGTCGCGCAGGGCGGCCAGACGGGGGCCGGCGGTGACCGGCACGGGTGACGGGTCGCGGAGGGCGCGGGCACGTTCGGGCAGGCGGCCCAGGTCATGGGCACAGCGGGCGGCGATGTCGGCGATCGGCTCGGGCCCGGCGACGCGGCGGCCGGCGCACATGACCGGTACGAGGAGTGGTTCGGTGTCCGGCGGCGGGGTCTCGTCGCGCAGCGCGAGCACATCGCCGCCGGGGCCGCGGTGCACCTGCTTGGCATCGGGTTCGGTGCGCTTGCCCTCCGACAGCTTCATGACGGGCCGGTCGCCGTAGCGGACCAGCTTGTACGCGCTGTCCAGGGACGGCGCGTCCGCCGACACGCCCATCTTGGTGCCCACGCCGTAGGCGTCGATGGGAGCGCCGGCGGCGACCAGGTCGGCGATCGCGTACTCGTCGAGGCCGCCGCTGGCGAAGATCTGCGCGTCAGGCAGCCCGGCCTCGTCGAGCAGGCGCCGTGCCGCGCGTGCCAGGGCGGCCAGGTCGCCGGAGTCCAGCCGGACGCCGAGCGGGCCGGGTGGGCGCAGCCGCCGGATCACGTCGATGGCGGCGCGGACGCCGCCCTCGGTGTCGTAGGTGTCGACGAGGAACGTCGTGCGGCCGGGGAAGTCCTCGGCGAAGGCGGTGAAGGCGGCCCGTTCGGTCGGGAACGCCTCGATGAACGAGTGCGCCATCGTGCCGGCGGCGGGCAGCCCGTACCGGCGGGCGGCCTCCACGTTGCTGGTGGCCGCGAACCCGGCGATCGCCGCGGCGCGGGCCACGGCCATGCCCGATTCGATGCCCTGGGTCCGGCGCAGGGCGAAGTCGACCAGCCGTGCCCCGCGCGCGGCCAGCACACAGCGGGCGGCCTTCGTGGCCACGCTGGTCTGGAACGTCGCGTGGTTCAGCAGCGCGGTCTCCACCAGTTGCGCCTCGGCGATCGGCGCGGTGACCTCCAGCAGCGGCTCGCCGGCGAACACGACCCGGCCTTCCGGCGCCGCCCACACGTCGCCGGTGAACCGCAGGGTGCACAGCCGCCGCAGAACCTCGACGGGATAGCCGTGGACGTCGCGCAGGTACTCCAGTTCGCCGACGCTGAACCGGTAGTCCTCCAGGAACCGCAGACAGTCCTCCAGCCCGGCCGCGACGAGGAAGCCGCGGGTGCGCGGGAGCCTGCGGACGAACAGGCTGAAGGTCGCCGGGCCGACCATGCCGCGGCGCAGGTAGCTCGCCGCCATGTTCAGCTCATACAGGTCGGTGACGAGTCCGCCCGGCATGGCCATCGGCCCCCTTCCCGCTCCCACCTCCGAGTCAGCCACGGCCGGGCGAGACGCCGGTAGGGCCGAACGTCACCGTCCCGGCCGGGCCTCCCGCCTCCGGTGAGGGTAGACCGTAAGGTGTCGCTGGAACTGGTTCTCGTCGGGGCCGGAGCGATGAACTCCCCGCGGTTCCGGCCCGCCGGCCTGCTGGTCCTGCACGGCGGGCGGCGGATCATGCTCGACGGGGGAGGGACGGCCGTGCCGGACCCGCCGCTGGAGGCGTGGCTGGTGTGCGACGAGCGCGCGGAGCTGATGCCGGACATCCGCCGCCGCTGCCGGGAGCTGGGCATCCGGCCCGCGGTGGCGCCGTTCGGCGGTGCCGGGCTGCGTGTCGAGCCGCTGCCGGTGACGCACACGTCCCACCCGGCGTTCGGGTACCTGATCACGGCCGGCGGCCGCCGGGTGGTGTGGGCGCCGGAGTTCTGGGAGTTCCCGGCCTGGGCGGGCGGCGCGGACCTGATGTTCGCCGACGCGGCCGGGTGGCGGCGGCCGATCCGCTTCGCCCGCGGCGTGGGCGGCCACGCCGCCGTCCACGACACCGCCGCCGAGGCCCGGCGGCGGGCCGTACGACGGCTGGTGTTCGCCCACATCGGGCGACCCTCGATCCGGGCCATCGACGCGGGGCAGCGGCCGCCGTTCGGGGAGTGGGGCGTGGAAGGCGGCCGCTACCGGCCGTAACGCGGTCAGTACACGCGTCGGCGGATCCACCAGAAGCAGAACCCCGCAAGGCCGCAGGCGAGCGCGAGGTAGCTGGCGGGCGGGCGGGGGGCGCGGGCTGCGGCCCTTCGCCGGCCCCGCCAGGGTCCCCGCCGGCTGGCACCAGCGGCACGAACCACCGGTCCGGCGAACGGGCGGGCCGGACGGCGCCCGAGCACCGCGCGGCTACCGGCGTGGCGCGGGAATCCGGGTGAACAGGCGGCCGGCAAGGTCCACGCCGGTGACCGTGCCGTGGTCGTCGCGGGTGAAGAAGCCGCGCTGGCCCGTGAAGGCACCGCCGGTGATGACGTACTCGTCCCCGTCGCCGGGCAGCAGGCCGAAGTCGAAAGCGCCGGGGCGCGTCCGGCGAGGGCGACGTGCAGCGCGGCGAGGATCACCGTGGGGTGCCGCTTGCGCGCCGGCGCCGCCTCGATGGCGCGCAACGCCTCGTCGGACTCACTCAGGGCGACGGCGACACGCTCGTACAGCGGCGATGTTCCGGCGGCGTCGACCTCACCGAAGTGTCGGTACACCTGAGCGAGTGTGCGAGCCCTACCCACGGGGTACGGCGCTTCCTTCGGTCGGCCCTGGCATCCCGGCGACTCTAGCTATTAAGAAATAACCTCCGAGCCCGCTAACGCGACTTTTCGTTCCGATGCTGGTCGAAACCAGGACCGGTCGAACGGGCGTCGGCGCACCGCGCGGACCAGCGAGATCACCCGTCTTCGCGCCGGCGGCCTTCGCG
>JBEHYF010000063.1:0-29797 GCA_048498315.1 Actinomycetota bacterium | reverse complement strand
CGAGCTGCTGCGGGTGCGCACCCGCACCGGCGGCGATGTCGCGCTCGCCCTGCTGTTCTACGGCGGCCTGGCCGGCGGCGTCCTGTTCGCCAACATCGCCGGCGGCAGTGCCAACCTGAACAGCTTCCTGTTCGGCTCCATCAGCAGCGTCAGCACGAACGACCTGTACGTCATCGCCGGTCTCGCCGCCGCGGTGCTGGTCATCCTGGCGCTGTTCGGCCGCGAGCTGTTCGTGCTCTGCCAAGACGAGGAGGTGGCCCGCGCCAGCGGCCTGCCCGTACGCTTCCTGTCGCTGCTGGTCGCGGTGACCGCGGCGCTCACCGTCGTCGTCGCGATGCGCGCGGTCGGCCTGCTGCTCGTCAGCGCCCTCATGGTCGTGCCGGTCGCCGCCGCGCAACAGCTCACCCGCGGGTTCCGTGCGACGATCGGCCTGGCCATGATCGTCGGTGTGGTGGCATCCGTGGGCGGGCTTTGGACGTCCGTCGACGCCAACATCGCGCCCGGGCCCACGATCGTGCTGCTGGCGATGGCCGTCTTCTTGGCGGCCGTCGGCACCGGAAGGCTGATCAGAACGCGACGGATGGAGGCCGGTTGACCGCCCGCCGAGAAGACGTACGCCGCGCGCTGGCCCGATGCGAGGAGTTCCGCAGCGCGCAGGACATCTACGCCGGCCTGCGCGCCGCCGGCTCCCGGATCGGGCTGACCACGGTGTACCGCGCGCTGCAGGCGCTGAGCGACGCCGGCGAGGTCGACGTGCTGCGCACCGACGACGGCGAGGCCGTGTACCGCGCCTGCCGGACCGGCGACCACCACCATCACCTCGTCTGCCGCGTCTGCGGCCGCACCCTGGAGATCGAGGGCCCAGCGGTGGAGCGCTGGACGGAATCGGTCGCCGCCGCCCACGGGTTCCGCGACGTCACCCACACGGTCGAGATCTTCGGCACCTGCCCGGATCACTGACCGCGTGACGTACGGAGCCGGTGTGGCCTCCGGCGGCCGTCCGTGGTGACCGGAGGCCGATGCGCGACCGCCGGTCAGCGGGCCGAGACGGTACGGGAGGCCGGGTCACCGAGACGGCCGCCGACCGCGTCGGCGCGGCCGTTCGCGCCGGGAACGGTGTGCGGGTCCGCGGGAAACGGGTTGGGCTGGGCGCCGCCGAAGCGCCGGTCGCGGCGGGCGTACTCCTCGCACGCCTGCCAGAAGTGCCGGCGGTCGAAGTCGGGCCACAGCACGTCCTGGTAGACGAACTCGGCGTACGCCGACTGCCACACCAGGAAGTTCGAGCTGCGCTTCTCGCCGGACGGGCGCAGGAAGAGATCGACCTCGGGGATCTCCGGCCGGTACAGGTAGCGCGCGAAAACCTTCTCGTTGATCTTCTCGGGCCGCAGCTTCCCAGCCTGCACGTCGCGGGCGATCGCCGCCGCGGCATCGGCGATCTCGGCGCGCCCGCCGTAGTTGACGCAGAACTGCAGGGTGAGCACGTCGTTGTGCTCGGTCAGCCGCTCGGCATCCTCGAGCTCCTTGATCACACTGCGCCACAGCTTCGGGCGCCGGCCCGCCCACCGGACGCGTACGCCCATCGCGTGGAGCTGGTCGCGGCGGCGCCGGATGACGTCCCGGTTGAAGCCCATCAGGAAACGGACCTCCTCCGGCGAGCGCCGCCAGTTCTCCGTCGAGAACGCATACGCCGACAGGTACGGCACGCCGAGCTCGATCGCACCCATGATCACGTCGAAGAGGGAGTACTCCCCCATCTTGTGACCCTCGGTGCGCGGCAGGCCCCGCTCCTTCGCCCACCGGCCGTTGCCGTCCATCACGATCGCCACGTGACGCGGGATGAGCTCCTTGGGCAGCGCGGGCGGCTTCGCCCCGCTCTTGTGCGGCTCCGGCGGTTGTACACGCCTCATCGTCCGATCCGTCTCCTCACTCGCTGCTCATGGTCGCCGCGCCCCGCGCATGCCGACGGTGCCGCCCGGCCGTTCGCCCGTCTCGTCCCTCGGCAGGTCACTCCGCTCGCTGCGCTGCTCGCGCACCCTGCCCACGGTCGCGCTCCGCTGCTCACTCACTCCGCGACCCACCTCGTCCCTCGGCAGGTCACTCCGCTCGCTGCGCTGCTCGCGCTCCACGTGCCGGAGGGAGCGGATGCCGTGCTCCAGGTGCCACTGGAGGTATGCGGCGACCAGGCCGCTGCACTCTACCCGGTGCCGCATCTCGCTGACGTCGGCGCGGGCCCAGTCACCGCGCAGCAACGCGATCATGAGGGCGACCGTCGCCTCCGCAGGACTGGCCGAACCCGGCGGCCGGCAGGAGCCGCACACCATGCCCCCGGCGGCGATCGCGAACGCACGGCCCGCCGGTTCGCCGCAGTGCGCGCATGCCTCCAGCGCGGGCGCGTACCCGGCGACGGCCAGGGAGCGCAGGAAGAACGCGTCGAGGACCAGCCGCGGATCGTGGTCGCCTTCAACGAGCGTGCGCAGCCCGCCGATGACCAGCAGGAACTGCCGCAGCGCCGGCTCGCGCTCGATCGGCGTGAGCTTCTCGGCGGTCTCCAGCATGGCCGTGCCCGCCGTGTAGCGCGGATAGTCGGTGACCAGCCGCTCGCCGTACGGCCGGAGCGTCTCGGCCTGGGTGACCAGGTCGAGCGACCGGCGCTCGTACAACTGCAGGTCGACGTGGGTGAAGGGTTCGAGCCGGGCCCCGAAGCGCGACCTGGTCTTGCGTACGCCCTTGGCGGCGGCCCGGATCCGGCCGGTGCGGCGGGTCAGGATCGTCACGATGCGATCGGCCTCGCCCAGCTTCTGGGTGCGAAGCACGACGCCTTCGTCACGGTACAGACCCACCCCATCATTGTCCCGTAGAACGGGAACGGCCCGGCACGGAACCCACTACCGTCTGGGGTCGTTGACCAATCGGCCCGACGACCACGGCTCGCCACCCGAGCCGGTTCTCAGGAGAGATTCGTGACCTGTTTCTTCGACGCTACGCACGGCCCGGCCACGCAGGACGTCACGTGGACGCCGCAGTGGGGTGCGCCGCGCCCCATCCGCTGCTGCGCCGCGTGCGCGCAGCGCTGGATGGAATATCTCCAGAGCCAGAGCGGGTATCCGCAGGCGGGATACCAGCAGGGCTACCCGCAGCCGGGCTACCCCCACCCGCAGCCGGGCTACCCCCAGCCGCAGCCGGGTTACGTCGACTACGACGATCACCCGCAGCGGCGGCACGGATACGGCCTGGGTGCCGTGGCCGCGGCCGGTGCCGCGGGCTTCGTCGGCGGCATGGTCGTCAACGAGTTGCTCGACGACGATGACGAGCACGTCGAGGTCATCGAGCACGTCGTGGACGACGACGGTGACTACGGCGGCGACTGGTAGTAGAGAGCACCTTCGTTACGCCTGGTGACGACGTTGGTCACGAAAAGTGACCACTTCCGGCCGCGGCGGACCATGGAGCGGATCGGAGCGGGCGTGGGAGCGTGACCGCATGAGATGCACGATCGTCCCTCCGCACATCCTCGACCGTCTCGCGGAGCACCATGACGACGAGCGGGTGCGGGAACTGGCCCGGCGCGCGCTCACCGCCGACGCCGGTCGGCGTGCCGCCCGCGCGGCCATCCGGCCGGTCATGCCGTCGCGGCCGGCGCCCGGGCCGGTCTCCCCGCACCGCACGGTGCACGACGCCGGTCACCAGGAGCGGTTGCCGGGCCGGACCGTCCGTACCGAGGGCGGCCCGGCCACCGGCGACCGGGCCGCCGACGAGATCTACGACTGGCTCGGTGTCACGTTCGGCTTCTACGCGGCGGTGTTCGACCGGAACTCGATCGACGGCGCGGGCATGCCGCTGGTCGCGAGCGTGCACTACTCCGTCGACTACGACAACGCCTTCTGGGACGGCTCCCAGATGGTGTACGGCGACGGCGACGGCCGGGTGTTCGTCACGTTCACCGGCCCGCTCGACGTCACCGCGCACGAGCTGACGCACGGGGTCACCCAGTACTCCGGCGGCCTCGACTACAACGGGCAGAGCGGTGCGCTCAACGAGTCGATGTCCGATGTCTTCGGCTCGCTGGTGAAGCAGTACCACCTCGGCCAGACCGCCGACCAGGCCGACTGGCTCATCGGCCAGGGAATGTTCGCCGACGGCGTGCACGGCGTCGCGCTGCGGTCGATGAAGGCCCCCGGCACCGCCTACGACGATCCGGTCCTCGGCCGCGACCCGCAGCCGGCCGACATGGCGCACTACGTCGACACGACGGACGATGATGGTGGGGTGCACATCAACTCGGGCATCCCCAACCGGGCCTTCTACCTGACGGCGACGGCGATCGGCGGCAACGCGTGGGAGAAGGCCGGCCGGATCTGGTACGAGACGCTGACGGGCGGCAAGCTCGCCTCCGACGCCGACTTCACCGCGTTCGCGAACCTGACCCTTCAAAGCGCCGAGAAGCTGTTCGGCACCGGCGGCGTAGAGAGCGAGGCGGTACGCGGGGCCTGGACGACCGTCGGCGTGCCGGTGTCGTGAGGGTGGCCGTCACCCGCAGCGGCGGGTTCGCCGGGATCACCCGCCGCGCGCGGCTCGACTCGGACGACCACCCCGTGGTCGCCCGGCTCATCGAGGAGATCGACATCGGCGGCGCCGCGCCCGCCGGGCGCGGGCCGGCGCCGGACACGGCCGATCGGCCGCCGGAGACCGCACCGGGCGGGCGGCCGGCCGGTGAGCGGCGGCCGGCACGGGGTGCCGACCGGTTCGTCTACGAGATCGAGATCGGCGACCGGACCGTCCGGGTCGGCGAGGCCGAGCTGCGCGGTCCGCTTCGCACGCTCGTGGAGCACGTCCTGGCACACGGCCGGTGACGCCACAGCCGCCACCCGCCGGCCCGCCCCGCAGCCGCCACCCGCCAGCATGACCGCGGCCCCCACAGACCAGCACGGCCGCGGCCCCCGCACACCGGCACGACCGGCCCCCGCACATCGGCGCAGCGTGCGGTCGCTGTCGGCGGCTTTGGCATGCCCGCGTCCCCCCGACGTCCGTCCGCCGGGGCGTCGCCCGCCGCCTCCCCCGGCTGCGCGGCCGTATCGCACGGCAGGGGCGGCCCGCCGGGCGGCGGGCGAGGTCGTGGCGCATCAGCGCCGAGCCGGGGCGTGCCGCGGCCAGGGCCATCGCGTGTGCGGCGGGCCGGTGCGGCAGGAGATCCCGCGCCGGTCCGTCGCCGCGTTTCCGCAGGCCCGGAGCGGCCCGTTTCGGGCGGGGTCGCGTCCCGGGAGGGCGGTCGTCAGTGGGCGGCGCGGTTGACCGCGGACAATACGGCCTTCAGCGACGCGGTGACCGTGTTGGCGTCGATGCCCACGCCCCACAGCACGCGGTCGCCGATCTGGCATTCGACGTACGCGGCGGCCTTGGCGTCGCTGCCGGCCGACAGGGCGTGCTCTGCGTAGTCGAGCACGCGGACCTGGACACCGACCGTGCCGAGCGCGTCGACGAACGCCGAGATCGGGCCGTTGCCGACGCCCTCGATCTCGCGGATCTCCCCGTCGATCCGCACGTCGGCGCTGAGGACGTCCTTCTCGTCGACCGTGGCGGTCGCACGGTGCGCGAGCAGGCCGACCCGCTGCCCGCCCGCGAGGAACTCCCGCTCGAAGATCTCCCACATCTGCTCGGGCGTGACCTCGCCGCCCTCGCCGTCGGTGTGCTGCTGCACGACCCGGGAGAACTCGATCTGCAGCTTGCGCGGCAGCTCCAGGGAGTGCTCGGTCTTCATGATGTAGGCCACGCCGCCCTTGCCGGACTGGCTGTTGACCCGGATGACCGCCTCGTAGGACCGGCCGACGTCCTTCGGGTCGATCGGCAGGTACGGCAGCGCCCAGCGGAACCGCTCGACCGGGACCCCGGCCTCGGCCGCGTCGCGGCGCAGCGCGTCGAAGCCCTTGTTGATGGCGTCCTGGTGGGAGCCGGAGAAGGAGGTGTAGACGAGGTCGCCGGCGTACGGGTGCCGCTCGTGCACCGGGATCTGGTTGCAGTACTCGACGGTGCGGCGGATCTCGTCGATGTCGGAGAAGTCGATCTGGGGGTCGACGCCCTGGGAGAACAGGTTCATGCCGAGGGTGACGAGGCAGACGTTGCCGGTGCGCTCGCCGTTGCCGAACAGGCAGCCCTCGACGCGGTCGGCGCCGGCCATGACGGCCAGCTCGGCGGAGGCGACCGCCGTACCACGGTCGTTGTGCGGGTGCACGGACAGCGCGACGTGCTCCCGGCGGGACAGATTGCGGCTCATCCACTCGATCTGGTCGGCGTAGACGTTCGGCGTGGAGCGCTCGATCGTCGACGGCAGATTCAGGATGATCTCGCGGTCCGGGCCGGGCTCCCAGACGTCCATGACCGCCTCGCAGACCTCCAGCGCGAAGTCCAGCTCGGTGTCGATGAAGATCTCCGGGCTGTACTCGTAGCCGAAGTCGCAGTCGCCGAGGTGGTGCTCGGCGTACTTCATGACGTGGCGGGTGCCCTCGACGGCGAGCGCCTTGCACTCGTCGCGGTCGATGCCGAACACCACCCGCCGGAACAGCGGAGCGGTCGCGTTGTACAGGTGGACGGTGGCGCGCCGCGCACCGGCCAGCGACTGGACGGTGCGTTCGATCAGCTCCTCGCGCGCCTGGGTGAGGACGGAGATCTGCACGTCGTCCGGTACGCGGTCCTCTTCGACGAGCTGGCGGACGAAGTCGTAGTCGGTCTGGCTGGCCGACGGGAAGCCGACTTCGATCTCCTTGTAGCCCATGCGGACCAGGAGCTCGAACATGGCCATCTTGCGGGTCGGGCTCATCGGGTCGATCAGCGCCTGGTTGCCGTCGCGCAGGTCGGTGGACAGCCAGCGCGGCGCCTTCGTGATCGTCTTGTTCGGCCAGGTGCGATCCGGCAGGTCGACCGGTTTGAACGGCATGTACCGGCCGAAGGGCATGGGACTGGGCTGTTGCTTGATGCGAGGGTTCATGAAGGTCGGTGCTCCCCTGAGATGTGCCTGCGGCCGGCGGTCACGCCGAAGCTCCGCGGCGAGGGAGCCGGCCGTTACAGGCCCCCGCCGCGGCCGCTAAGGAGGAGCAGCTCACGCAGCATGCCCACCAAGGTAACAGACGTCTCCCGTGCCCTCACAACCGGTTCGGCGCGGAACGTCCCGCGAACGGCGCCCGCCCGGACGGGAAGCGTCAGGAGATGAGGACGGACAGGCACGTGACGCAGCCTTCCGTCTTCTCGAACTCGCTGACGTCCACGGCGATGACCTCGTAGCCCTCGCTCGCGAGCATCTCGGCGGTACGCGGAGCGGAAGCGGCGATCAGCACCTGCTTGTCCCCCAGCACGACGACGTGCGCCCCGGACGGCTCGACGGCGACGCGCAGACCCGGCAGCGCCGAGGTGTCGACGTGCTCGGGAATGCCGATCAGCGTTCCGTCAGGCAGTGCGGTCATGGCCGACTTCAGGTGCAGGCACCCGCGCAGGGCGACGGGGACGACGTGCCGGCCGCGCGCGCCGAGGAGGCGGGCGAGCTGGCAGAACGCGTCGTCGTTGGTGCGGCCGGAGCGGCCGACGTAGACGGTGGTGCCGACCTGGAGCACGTCGCCGCCGTCGAGGGTGCCCTCGCCCTCGATCCGGGCGAGCTCCAGGCCGAGCGCGGCCAGCATCTCGGCCATGGAGGCGGTCTCGGCGCGGCGCGCGGGCGCGCCGCAGCGGCCGAGGATGGCCAAGCGGTCGCAGACCACGACGGTATCCTCGACGAACACGGCATCGGGCAGGTCGTCGGCGGCCGGCAGCGCCCGTACGGGCCAGCCGGCGCCCTCCAGGGCGGCCACGTACTCCGCGTGCTGGCGCGCCGCCAGCGCGGCGTCGACCGGGCGCCGGTCGATGTGCGTGACCAGCCCGTCGGCCAGCCGGGGGCTCGGCGGCCGGACGAGCGCGACGCGTTCGGGGCGCCGCGCGGCCGCGTCCGGCACCTCCCAGGTGGGGCTCACTCGCGGGCCGCCCCCTCCGTGGTGGCGATCACGCCGAACGCGTGCGCGGGCGTGAGGCCGAGCCGGTTCGCGACCAGGTGCAGAGCCTGGCGTTCGGCGTCGCCGAGCGCGCCGTCGGCGAGCGCCACCCGCACCACCTGGGCCAGGAACCACTCGCGGGCCTCGGTGGCGAGCTGGGCGCCCGCGCGGGCGATCGCGTCGTCGGGGTCTCCCGCCGCAGCCTCCAGATCGGCCTGGAGGATGTCGTCGTCGAAGTCGGCGGCCCCGTAGCCGCGGACGGCCTCCACGGCGCGGGCCCGCGCGCGGGAGTCGGCGGGGTCGCCGGCCACCAGGACGATCGCGGAGGCGCGGCGCATGGCCTCGGGGAGGACCGCCTCCATCTGCCGTGCCGTGGGCATGCGCAGCACCGCGAGGTCGAATCTGCCGCGGCAGGCCCGGCACTCGACCACCTCGCCGACGCGGTTCAGCGGGATCACGGGGAGGAAGAAGAGGGTGAACCAGCGACGGGCCACCCGCTGCCGGTAGTGCCGGTCGCCTCCGCAGTTCGGGCAGTGGAAATCGCCCTCCCCGACCGTGCGGAAGAACACGGCGAGTCCAAAGATCAGCAACACCGGCAGCCTCCTCACACAACAGGCACAATGCACGAGAATATCCACATTGCCGCTTTTTTCGGCAGCGCGATGCGCCAGGGTGGACGGCCCCTGACGCTGATAAGGCATGTCGAAAACCCGATCTCCGCGATCTCCGGCGGCGGACACGGCTAAGCTCCGGCGCCATGACCACCGCGTCCGGCGACGACGTCCCCCCGGAAGACTCCCACGCCGCGGCTCCGTCCGGAAGGCCCCCGGCCCCGCCTCCGGACGGTGAGCCGCATGCGCCGTCCGCACCCGCGGCACCGTCGGCACCGTCCGCGCCGTCCGGGTCATCCGGCCCGGCCGCGCCGGCCGGACCGGCCGGGCCGTCCGGGCCGTGGACGTCGACGGAGACGTTGGCCTCGCCCAAGCCGCCGCAGGCGTGGTTCGCGCCTTCGAAGATCCCGCCCGGGCCGGCGGCCGATGAGGAGCCAACGGCCGACGGCGCCGCAACCTCGGACCCGGCCGGCCGCCTCGTCCACGCCTGCCTGATCGCCGCGTCCACGGTCATGCTCCTGTCGGTGTTCCTCCCGTGGGCCTCGTGGAGCATCACCGTGCTCCACGGCGCCGGGCTCATCACCGTCCCGGACCAGGTCGGCGGCGGCCGCGTCGTCTACGGCATGAGCGGCAACGACGGCCTGATCGTCGTGCTGGCCGGGATGGCGGCCCTCGCGCTGGCCATCGCCGCCCAGGCGGCCCACGCCGGCTTCGCGCCGTACGCGGCCGTCCCCGGCGGCCTGGCCCTCGTCGCCATCTTCCACCAGGGCCTCACCCTCGGCGACGACGACACCGCGGTGGCCCGCTCGCTCTCCTGGGGTTACTGGATCGCGGTGGTGGCGGCGCTCGCCGTCGTCGCCTTCGGCCTGGCGGCCGCCGCCCGCCCCCGCCCACCTCAGCCGTAGAAGCCGAGCCGGCGCAGCTGCTTCGGGTCGCGCTGCCAGTCTTTCGCCACCTTGATCCGCAGGTCGAGGTACACGCGCGTGCCCAGCAGCGCCTCGATCTGCTTGCGGGCACGGGTGCCGACGTCTTTCAGGCGGGCGCCCTTCGGCCCGATGACGATGCCCTTCTGGCTGGGCCGCTCCACATACAGCCACGCGTGGACGTCGACCAGGTCGTCGCGGCCCTCGCGGAAGCGCATCTCATCGACGACCACCGCGATCGAGTGCGGCAGCTCGTCGCGGACCCCATCCAGAGCCGCCTCGCGGATCAGCTCGGCGACGAGCTGCTGTTCCGGCTCGTCGGTGAGCTCACCCTCGGGGTAGAGCGGCATGCCTTCCGGCAGCCGGGCCACCAGCAGGTCGCGCACGACGTCGAGCTGGAAGCCCAACTCGGCCGAGCACGGCACGATGTCCGCCCACTGTCCCAGCTTCGACACCTTCAGCAGCTGCGCGGCGATCTGGTCCCGGTCGGCCAGGTCGGTCTTTGTCACGATCGCGACCACCGGGGTCCGCTTCACCCGGGCCAGCTCCGCCGCGATGAACCGGTCGCCCGGGCCGACCGGCTCGTTCGCCGGCACGCAGAAGCCGATGACGTCGACCTCGCTCAGCGTCGAGCGGACCAGGCTGTCCAGCCGCTCCCCGAGCAGCGTGCGCGGCTTGTGCAGCCCCGGCGTGTCGACGATGACGAGCTGGGCGTCAGGGCGGTGCACGATGCCGCGGATGGCGCGCCGGGTGGTCTGCGGCTTGCTACTGGTGATCGCGACTTTCGTGCCGACCAGGGCGTTCATCAGCGTGGACTTGCCCACGTTGGGACGCCCGATGAAGCAGGCGAACCCGGACTTGAAACGAGTGCCGGTCGATGGCTGGGACGAGGTCACAGTGTCGATTCTCGCCCATCCCGGGGACCTGCCGGACCGCGAGCACGGCCGCGCCTGCCGGTCAGGCGGTCAGCACCGACCGTACGGCGCCGTCGGAGCCGGCCACGAGCACCGGAGCGGTGGGCCCGAGGTCGCGGACGGCGGCGATGTCGGGGGCGGTGTCTTCGGTGACGACCGCGGCGGCCTCCAGTTGCCGCGCGCCGCTCGACACCGCCATCGCCACCGCCACCTGCAGCGCGGTCAGCTTCAGCGACGGCAGCTCCACCGTCGCCGCCGCGTACGTGCGGCCGGTCTCGTCGCGGACCGCCGCGCCCTCGGCGGAGCCGGCACGGGCCCGCGCCGACCGGGCCAGCGTGATGATCTTCGCGTCCTCCGGATCGAGCTCGCTCACGCGCCAAGCGTACCGACCTGCCCGACCTGCCCCGCCACCCTGGCACGCCGCCGCGTGCCCGCCCCACGGGCCGGCATGCCGGGACGCCCGGACGGCCGCCCCAGGCACGGCGTGTCCCCGCGCCCGTCTGCGTTCGGGACGGTTTCCGCCCGCCGTGGCGCCGCTCGGGGAGGCGGTCAGGCGTCGGCGTTCTCCTCCTCGCCGGTCGGCGGCTCCGGCGCCTCCTGCGGCAGCGGCTCGACGAGCACGGTGCCGATGCGGTTGCGCCGCCCGGCGAGGCTCTCGGCCGTCAGCCGCAGCCCGGCCACGGTCGCCTGGGAGCCCGCGATCGGCACTCGGCCCAGCGCGTGCCCGAGCAGGCCGCCCACCGTCTCGACGTCGTCGACGTCGATCTCCACGCCGAACAGCTCGGCCAGGTCCTCCACCGACAGCCGGGCGGTCACCCGCGCCGAACCGTCTTTCAGCCGCTCCACCGGAGGCGTCTCCTGGTCGTACTCGTCGGTTATCTCGCCGACGATCTCTTCCAGGATGTCTTCGATGGTGACCAGGCCGGCGGTGCCGCCGTACTCGTCGATCACGATCGCGCAGTGGATGCGGCGGGCCTGCATCTCGCGCAGCAGCTCGTCGATCGGCTTGCTGTCCGGCACGTACGACGCCGGGCGCATGATCGACTCGATCTTCTCCACCGACCCGTCGGCGTGGTAGTCGTGCGTGTGGCTCACGATGTCCTTGAGGTAGGCGATGCCGACGACGTCGTCTTCGTTCTCCCCCACCACCGGGATGCGGGAGAAGCCGCTGCGCAGCGCGAGCGACAGCGCCTGGCGGAGCGTCTTGTCCCGCTCGATGAACACCATGTCGGTGCGCGGCACCATCACCTCGCGCACCAGTGTGTCACCCAGTTCGAACACCGAGTGGATCATCTGCCGCTCGTCCGGCTCGATCAGCCGCCGCTGCTCGGCCAGGTCGACCAGGTCGCGCAGCTCCGCCTCCGAGGCGAACGGCCCCTCGCGGAAGCCACGGCCCGGCGTCAGGGCATTGCCGAGCAGGATGAGCAGCTTCGGCAGCGGGCCGAGCACCCGCGTCAGCGGATGGATCAGCGCGGCGCCGACCAGGGCGACGCGGTCGACGTGCTGGCGGCCGAGCGTCCGCGGCGAGACGCCGACCGCCACGTAGCTGACCACGATCATGATCGCGGCGGCGGCCGCGTACGCCCGCCAGCTCGCGCCCAGCCACGAGATGCACAGATCCGCGACGATCACCGTGGCGGTCAACTCCGTGGCCACCCGGACCAGCAGCACGAGATTCAGGTAGCGCGGCGGGTCGGCGACGATCTCCGCGAGCGGCCGGGCGCCCCGGCGCCCCTCGCGCAGCAGCTCCTCGACGCGCACCCGCGAGACGCGGGCGAGCGCGGTCTCCGCGGCCACGCACATCGCCGCCGCCACCACCAGCAGCGCGGCGACGACGATCAGCCAGCCATCGACGACGGTCATGACGAGGGCCGAGCACGTCCTTCGCGCCAGGAGGCGAGCAGTTCGTCCTGAAGGCCGAACATCTCCTCGTGCTCCTCCGGCCTGGCGTGGTCGTAGCCGAGCAGGTGCAGGATGCCGTGCGTGCACAGCAGGTGCAGCTCGTCCTCGGTGCGGTGACCGGCCTTCTTCGCCTGTGCGGCGGCGACGGACGGGCACAGCACCACGTCGCCGAGCAGCGCCGGGTCGGCCGGCCGGTCGTCGGTGCCGCCCGAGACGTGGCCCGGCCGCAGCTCGTCCATCGGGAAGGAGAGCACATCGGTCGGGCCGGGCTCGCCCATCCACTTCTCGTGCAGCTCGGCCATGGCGTCCTCGTCGACCAGCACGATGGACAGTTCGGCGAGCGGATGCACCCGCATGCGCTCGAGCACGTGCGCGGACAGCGCGGACAGCGCGGTCTCGTCGACGGGATCGCCTGACTCGTTGAGCACCTCGATGCTCATCGATGCTCCCCGCTCGGCCTGCGGGCCGCCTCCGGGCGCCCCCTCGGCTCGCTCATAGGGCCGGTCCCCCTGTCGGTCTCGGCGCGCCTCCGGGCGGCACTCCGATCGTTCATTCAACGCCCCCGTTTGCGCCCGCCGCGGCCCGCAGCGCCCTGCTTGAGCTGCGCGGGCCGCGTGTCATGGCGGTTGTAGGCGTCGACGATCGCGCTCACGAGCTTGTGCCGCACGACGTCCTTGCTGGTCAGCGTGCAGAAGGCGATGTCGTCGACGCCTTCGAGGATGTCCTGGACGACCCGCAGTCCGCTCTGCTGACCCGACGGCAGGTCGACCTGGGTGACGTCACCGGTCACCACGACCTTGGACCCGAAGCCGAGCCGGGTCAAGAACATCTTCATCTGCTCCGGCGAGGTGTTCTGCGCCTCGTCGAGAATGATGAAAGAGTCGTTGAGCGTGTTGTGCGTGAGCAGGTAGTCCTGCGTGACGTACAGCGAATCCGCCGCCGCCACCTGGATGCATATGCACTCCTCACGGCCCGCGGGTTCGATCTCGTCGATGAACCGCATCGGCCGCCCGCCGCCACCCGCGGCATGATACTTCTCCCGTTTCCGGGGGAGGCGGAAGGGCTCGATGCCTTCCGGCAGACGGATGTCGATGATGTGGACGTCCCTCCGGTAGCCGACGTCACGGCCGTTCGCCCGTCCGGGCTTGCGACCTTCGGCCAGCCGGCGCCGCGTGTAGGCGACGCCGCCCAGCGAACGAACCAGTGTGCTGATGTCGTCGCGGAGGAGAATGGACGTCGTCGTGTACTGCACACGACAGGTTCGGTCAGCCTGCGTCACCGGCCTGCCGCCTGTGTCCAAGAGACCCTGGAGCACAGCGAGCCTGACCTCGGCGCTGTTGTAGAGGTAATCGTCCGGCACGACTTTCGAGGACGACCGTGTGCCGAGGATGCCCATGGCACGCAGCATCTCGGTGACCGGGTTCGCCACCCTGACGCCACCCGCGGGTTCGCCCGGTGCCGGGATGCGGTTGAGGAAGTAGTCGTAGCGTCCCTTATGCCGCAGCCTGATCCCAGGCAGTGCTGCTTCAAGTGCAAGGACGAGTTCTGGGTCAGCGGTGGTGAACGTAGGCGTGATCGAGCCCGTCATGCAGCCGTCGCCCAGCAGCAGGCCCAGCGCGTACGGGTCCATGGGGACCGGGCGCTCCGGGTACCGCACCGGGGCGGTGAGCAGCGGCAGCTCGTAGCGCCGGGCGTGCGCCGCGCGCAGGTTGCCGATCATTTCCTGCGTCTCGAGGACCCGCCACGGCTCGTTTCGGCGCTTGTCGGAGGCGGTCCGGACCATCCACAGATGCTCGCCACAGCACAGCGTCCACGCCCCGTCCTGGGCGGAGACACGGTAGATGTCCCTCTCTCCCTGCGGGTAGACGCCAAGGACCGGCGTCGGCTCGCCATTCGAGCCGATGACCAGGTCGCCGACCTGAAGGTCACCGATGGGGCGCCAACCGTCAGGCGTAAGCACCGGAGTGAAAACCGGCTGGCTACGGCCCCTCATATATGCCAGCGGAGCCACCTCGATGGTGCCTGCGGCCATGAGGCGAGGGATCGAGTCGGGGTCGACCATGTCGTGCAGCGCGTCGTACAGCGGTCGCAGGTACGGGTCGATCTTCTCGTACAGGGTGCCGGGCAGGAAGCCGAGCCGCTCGCCGGCCTCGACCGCCGGGCGGGTCAGGATGATGCGGTTGACCTCCTTGGCCTGCAGCGCCTTCACCGCCTTGGCCATGGCCAGGTAGGTCTTGCCGGTGCCCGCCGGACCGATGCCGAACACGACGGTGTGATCGTCGATCGCGTCGACGTAATGCTTCTGGTTGAGCGTCTTGGGGCGGATGGTGCGGCCCCGCGACGACAGGATGTCGAGGGTGAGCACCTCCGCCGGCCGCTCGCCCGTCTCCGAGCGCAGCATCGCGATGCTGCGCTCGATCGCGTCGGGGGTGATCGGCGTGCCCGTCTTGAGCAGGTCGAGGAGCTCTTCGAACAGCTTGGCGGCGAGCTTGGTCTCGTCCGGACGGCCGGTGACCGTGATCTCATTGCCCCGGACGTGCACGTCGCTGTCGAAGGCCTTCTCGACGACCTCGAGGAGCTCGTCACGGGAGCCGAGGAGGGCGACCATCGAGTGGTCGTCCGGGATCACGATCTTGATCCGCGTGCGCGCGCCGTTCGTCGGCGCCGTATGGGTGCGAGTTGAATCGGCCATAGTGCGGCCTTGCGGCCTTTTCGCCCCTGCCTTCCGGTCACGTCGGGTCTTCGGCTGCGTATCACCCATGTTACCGGCCTGCACCACCCGTTTTCCGATCACTCATCGGCGTGATCACCCAGGCGGCCAGCCCAGGCCACGCCCGCCAAGCACGTGCGCGTGCACGTGGAACACCGTCTGCCCGGCGCCCTTCCCGGTGTTGAACACGACGCGGTAGCCGTCCTCTTCGATGCCATCGCCGGCGGCCACCTCGCGCGTCTCGCGCAGCAGCACGGCGAGCAGGCCGGGGTCGGCTGCCGCCAGCGCGGCGGCGTTGGGATGGTGGTCTTTCGGGATGACGAGCACGTGCGTGGGCGCCTGGGGGTTGATGTCGCGGAAGGCCAGGGTGCGATCGGTCTGCCGCACCACGTCGGCCGGCAGCTCCCCCGCGACGATCTTGCAGAACAGACAATCCCGTTCCGTCATTGAGGGTTTCTCCTTCGCCGTGCGTCAGGGCATGTTATCGCGACCGTCCGACGCCCGTCGGTCTGCGAATCGTTACGGCGACGGGGCTGGAGTGGCACCCAGAGACGCCCGGCTCTGGTTATGGTTACTCCCACGCGACCCCCCAGCCACGGATCCGGCCCCTGCGTCCAAAGCCGGGCGGTGTTCGCACGAACCTGCCGATTCACGACGAGTGTCCGATGAAGACGGCACTTGCCGACGGCACTGACGGGCGGATAAGGCGAGACGAGGAATGCCCTTTCGTAAACCTGACGGTGAGGGCGCGCGTCCCACTGATGTGACCGAGACCCTCGTGGCCAGAGGAACGACGGGCGCGGTGGCCGTCGCGTGGGATGCGGATCAGGCGGTGACCGCGCTTTACAGCGCGCACTACCGGTCGCTCGTACGCCTCGCCGCCCTTCTCGTGCGCGATGTCGCGACGGCGGAAGAAGTGGTCCAGGACGCGTTCGTCGCCATGCACGGGGCCTGGCGGCGGCTGCGCGACCCGGACAAGGCGCTGTCCTACCTCCGGCAGTCGGTGGTCAACCGGTCACGATCGGTTCTGCGGCACCGTGCCGTCGTCGAGAAGTACGCCCCCAAGGGGCTTCCCGACGCACCGAGCGCCGAGAACGGGGCGATCACGGAGCTGGAGCGCTCCGCGGTCGTGAAGGCGCTCAGCGGGCTGCCCACGCGGCAGCGCGAGGCGCTTGTGCTGCGGTACTACGGTGATTTGTCCGAGGCGGAGATCGCCCACAGCATGGGCATCAGCCGGGGGGCCGTCAAGAGCCATACCGCGCGCGGGATGGCCGCGCTTCGCAGCGTTCTGGAGCAGCTCTGATGACCGAACCCTTCGACGAGTACGGCGAGCGCCTGCGCCGTGTCTTGCACGCGGAAGCGGAAACGGTCACGCCCTCTCCCGAGGGTCTCGAGCAGATCCGAACCAAGATCGCCGAGCGGGCCGACCGGCGGTTCATGGCATGGCTCACCGCCCCATGGATCCGGCCGCTCATGGCGGTCGCCGCAGCGGTGTGCATCACGGTCGTCACCGTGTCGGCGGCCCCGGCGCTGAAGACGTTCGTGCAGACCGGCCACTTCAACTCCGACGCCCGGCACGACGGCGGCTCGACGAGCATCGACGGCCGATACACGGGCGGAACGGAGATCCCGCCCGGATCGGGCCGTACAGGGCCGGAGGCGCCGCCCCATCCGATCGCGACCTCGTCCGCGACACCGGGCTCGCACGACATGACCGGGCACAGGTGCCCGCCCAGCGAGCGGCCGACCGGCCGGTCCAACACCGGCCCGGCGGCCTCGGCCACCCCGACACCGCATCGGGCGTGCAGCCTCGAGCCGACCACGCGGACGTCGCCGACCGAGGTGGCCACGCCGCCGACGACCTCGCAGCCTCCGCAGCCGCCGGCGACCGATCCGGCGTCCAACGGCGGCGATGGCGGCGTCCAGCCGTCGGCCCAGTCGTCCCCGTGACGTCCCGGCCGCCGCTCTGAAGCCACTCTCACGTACCCGCTCTGACGCCGCCGCAACGGTACCCGGGCTGTCTGCGCAGCGGCCGTGGGCAGGTGGCCGGCCGATGGGCGGCCGTGGCGTGCGACCCGGTGCCAGCGGGGGTGGGGCTGAGTCGACATCACCCGCCCTGACTCGTCGCTCCGCCGCTCGGCCATGCGGCCCCGCGCTACGGACGGCTCCGTCCGTGGCCGCCCGGAACGACGGGGGTGGCTCGGTCCGTCACCGCGTGCGGCGGGCGGCTCCTTCCGTCTCGACGGGCGGTGCGGCTCGCACCCGCCGAGTCGCGGGCGGTACGCGCTACCAGCGGCCGCTGCGACTCAGCAGGACGGCTGCCGCCGCGACTCCGGCGGTCGACGTGCGCAGCACGGTGGGGCCCAGCAACGCCGGCACGCCGCCCGCGGCCTCGAACACGGCGATCTCCTCGTCGGTCAGGCCCCCTTCGGGGCCGACCACCATGACGATCTCGCCCGCGCGGGGCACGCCGAGGGCGCTCAGCGGGCGGACGGCGGCCTCGTGCAGGATCACCGCCAGTGCCGCGCCCGCGACCCGTTCGGCCGCCGCCGCGGTCGTCGCGGGGGCGGTCACCTCGGGCACCCACGCCCGGCGACTCTGCTTGGCCGCCTCGCGCGCCGTCACGCGCCACTTCCCGACCGCCTTGGCGCGCCGGTCGCCCCGCCACTGGGTGACGCAGCGCGCGGCCTGCCAGGGCACGATCACGTCAACGCCGACCTCGGTCATCGTCTCGACCGCCAGCTCGCCCCGGTCGCCCTTGGGCAACGCCTGGACGACGACCAGACGGGGCGCGGGCGGGGGCTCGTACCGGCGGGACCCGGCCGTCAGCTCGAGCGAGTCGCGCCCGGCAGAGGCGACCACGCACTCGGCGACCAGCCCGGCGCCGTCGGTCAGGTCGACCCGTTCGCCGGGCCGGAGCCGGCGCACCGCCGCGGCATGGCGGCCCTCCGGACCGTCGAGCAGGATCACGTCGGACTCCAGGCGGGCGCGCTCGGCGACGAACATGGGCGGGCTCATGCCCCGATCGTAGGCCGGGCACGCGGGGGCGGCCCCGGCTCCGGCTCCCGCCGCGCGACTCGGCCGCGCAACCCGCGGCGACCGGTGCCATCCGGTGTCCGCTCGCCCGTTCCGCGCCGCCGATGGGCGCGCGGGCCGCAGCGCACCGTCACGGCGGCCGATCAGGGAACCGGGACGTGAACGAGCCGGGTGGTACGCCCACCCGGGACGTGAACGAGCCGGGTGGGCGTCGACGACGCCCGCGGAGGCCGGAGCCGGCGGTCACCGGCCGGGGCGGAACAGGCCAGGTCAGCGGCCGTTGAAAGCGTCGCGGAGCCGGGAGAAGAAGCCCTGCTGCCCCGGGGCGAACTTACCCGGCGGACGCTCCTCGCCGCGCAGGCTCGCGAGCTTGCGCAGCAGCGCCTCCTGCTCCTCGTCGAGCTTGGTGGGCGTCTCCACGTTCACGTGGATCATCAGGTCGCCGCGGCCGCTCTCGTTGAGATGCTTGACGCCCCGTCCGTACATGGGGATCACCTGGCCGGACTGGGTGCCGGGCCGGATGTCGATGTCCTCCGGCCCGTCGAGGGTCTCGACGGTCAGCGAGGTGCCCAGCGCGGCGGCGGTCATCGGCACCTGCACGGTGCAGTGCAGGTCGTCGCCCTGCCGCTCGAAGATCGGGTGAGAGCGCTCGACGATCTCCAGGAACAGGTCGCCGGCGGGGCCGCCGCCCGGGCCGACCTCGCCCTCACCGGCGAGCTGGATGTGCGTGCCGTTCTCCACGCCCGCCGGGATGCGGACCTTGATCGTGCGGCGGGTGCGGACGCGGCCGTCGCCGGAGCACTCGGGGCACGGATTGCGGATCATGGTGCCGTAGCCGCCGCACTGCGGGCAGGCGCGCGAGGTCATCACCTGGCCGAGGAACGAGCGGGTCACCTGCTGCACCTCGCCGCGGCCGTGGCACATGTCGCACGTCTCGGGGTGGGTGCCCGGGGCCGTACCGGAGCCGGAGCAGTTGCCGCAGAGCACCGCCGTGTCGACGGTCAGCTCGCGGGTCGTGCCGAACGCGGTCTCGGCCAGGTCAAGCTCGACCCGGACGGTGCCGTTGCGGCCCCGGCGTGCCCGGCTGCGCGGGCCGCGCTGCGTCGTGGTCCCGAAGAAGGCGTCCATGATGTCGCTGAACGGGAACCCGGCCCCGAAGCCGCCGGCGCCGCCCCCGCCGCCGGGCGCGAACGGGTCGGCGCCCAGGTCGTACATCTCGCGTTTCTTCGGGTCGGAGAGCACCTCGTACGCCTGGGTGATCTCCTTGAACCGGTCCTGCGTGGCCGGATCGGGGTTCACATCGGGGTGCAACTCGCGGGCGAGCCGGCGATAGGCCTTCTTGATCTCGTCGGCGCTCGCGTCGCGGCGCACCCCGAGGATCGCGTAGTAGTCGTTCGCCACTTACGACCCCGCCAGTATCTGACCGACGTAACGTGCCACTGCGCGTACCGCTCCCATCGTCCCGGGGTAGTCCATCCGCGTCGGCCCGAGCACACCGAGCCGCGCCACCGCCCGGTCGCCGACGCCGTATCCGGCCGCGACCACCGACGTCGAGCGCAGGCTCTCATGCGGGTTCTCGGTGCCGATCCGCACGGTGAGCATGGAGGGGTCTCCCGCCTCACCGAGCAGCCGCATCAGGACGACCTGTTCTTCCAGAGCCTCCAGCACGTCGCGGAGGCTCTGGGAAAGGCCGGCGCGGGCGAGGTTCGCCGCGCCGCCGATGATTATCTTCTCATCATGCTTCTCGACGAGGCTTTCGAGGAGAACCGACAGCACGGTCGCGGTCAGCGCCCGCTCGTCCGGCGGCACGTGCTCGGGAAGGTCGGCGACCGCATCGGGGACGTCGGTCAGCCAGCAACCGTCGAGGCGGGTGTTCAGCAGGGCCCGCAGGTGCGCGATGGCGTCGTCCGAGACGTCTTCGTGCGTCTCGATCGCGCGTTGCTCGACCCGGCCGGTGTTGGTGATCACGACGAGGAGCAGCCGCTCCGTGCTGATCGGCACCAGTTCGACGTGGCGCACCGCCGACCGCGTCAGCGACGGGTACTGCACCACGGCGACCTGGCGGGTCAGCTGGGCCAGCAGCCGGACCGTGCGGCTCACCACGTCGTCGAGATCGTAGGTGTTGGCCAGGAACGTCTCGATGGCGCGGCGCTCAGCCGACGACAGCGGCTTGATCGTCGAGAGCCGGTCGACGAACAGCCGGTACCCCTTGTCGGTCGGCACCCGCCCTGCGCTCGTGTGCGGCTGCGCGATGTAGCCCTGTTCCTCCAGCACGGCCATGTCGTTGCGGATCGTGGCCGGCGAGACACCGAGGTTGTGCCGGTCGACCAGCGCCTTGGACCCCACCGGTTCGTTGGTGGACACGTAATCCTCGACGATGGCCCGCAGTACGGACAGCTTCCGGTCGTCGAGCACGCACTCACCTCCCGTGACCACAGGCGCACCAATCTGGCACTCTTCTCCTCTGAGTGCCAAGTGTACGGCCCGGCAGCTCAGACGAGGAGGCGGCGACGAACGGCGATCCGGACGGGGACGTGCCAGTGTCGCTGACATGACATGGCACGAAATCGCACAACGCTGTTTCCAGCGCCGTTATTCCGAGTTCGACGTGACCGTCGGCGTGATTCTGGGCGCCGTCGGCGCCGTCGTCGTCGACACGCGCGCGAGTGTGGCACAGGGCGCGCGCTTGCGTGACGATCTTCGCGAGCTCGGCGTCGGTCGACCCGTGATCGTGAACACCCACGGGCACTTCGACCACTGCTTCGGCAACGCCGCCTTCGCCGGTCCGCGGTGGGGCCACGCGTCCCTGCCCGGCTACCTCGCCGGCACGGCACGGGCGATGCTCGCCCGCGAGTTCCCCGAGTGGGCGCGGGCCGTGCGCGACGACCGCCTGCTGCCGCCCGACCGCCTCGTGACCGACCGCGCCGTCCTGGACCTCGGCGACCGGCAGGTGGAGCTGCGGTACTTCGGGCGCGGGCACACCGATGGCGACCTGGTGGTGCGGGTGCCCGGCGCCGGCTGCACGTTCACCGGCGACCTGGTCGAGTCGTCCGGACCGCCGTCCTACGGCGCCGACGCGTTCCCGCTGGAATGGCCGGCCACGCTGGCCGCCCTGATCGACGCGGGGGACGGGGAGGGTGTGTTGGTGCCCGGCCATGGCCCGCCGGTCGACCGCGCCTTCGCGGCCCGCCAACTGGAGGAGATCACGCTGGTCGCCCGGCGGGCCCGGGAGGCGTACGCGGCGGGTCTGGGCGTCGAGGCGGCCCTCGCCGAACCCGGCTGGCCCTACCCCGCCGGGCTGCTCGGCGACGCCGTCCAGCGGGCGTACGAGGCGCTGGGCGGCCCCGGACGCGGCTGATCGCCGGTCGCGACCGCCCTTCGGCCCGCCTCGCGCCGGGCGGCTCCCGGCACCGGCATCCGGCGCGCGGCGGTGCCCGTGGCGGCGGGCCCAGTGGCGGACGGGCGGCGCGCGGACGCGCCCGGCGCCCGCGCTCGTGCAGGCGAGGGCGTGCTCGCCGGGGAGAAGGCCGGCCGATCGCGCGTCCATTGGCCGGACGCGCGAGGCGCGGCCGCTCGTCCTCGGTCGGCGGGCGACGGAGTGTCGGAGGCGGATCGCGGCGAATACGCCGGTACGGTGCGGACCCGTGCGCAGCAAAGATTACGGACGCGACGTTCTGGCCGGTGACTGGCGGCGCCCGCGCAAGGGGAAGATCCCCGAGGTCGCGGCCGAGCCCGGACTGGTCGCCGAGGACCCGTCCAGCGGCTTTTGCGGTGCGGTCGTGGCCTGCGCGAAGGACGCGGTGACGCTGGAGGACCGCTTCGGCAGGCGTCGCGTGTTCCCGCTGGCCAAGGCCGGATTCCTGATCGACGGCAAGCCGGTCACGCTGGTCCGGCCGGTGCGGGGTTCGGGCGCGGCACGGCCGGCGGCGCGGTCGGCGTCCGGGTCGATCGCGGTGCCGAACCTGCGCGCCCGCCTGGCTCGGAAGAGCCGCATCTACGTCGAGGGACGGCACGACGCCGAACTGGTGGAGAAGATCTGGGGGCACGACCTGCGGGTCGAGGGCGTCGTGGTCGAGTACCTGGAAGGCGTCGACCGGCTGCCCGAGATCGCCGAGGAGTTCGGCCCGGGCCCGGGCCGCCGTCTCGGCGTGCTCGTCGACCACCTCGTGGCCGGGTCGAAGGAAAGCCTGATCGCCGAGCGGGTCTCCTCCCCGTACGTCCTCGTGACCGGGCATCCGTTCGTCGACATCTGGGCGGCGGTGAAACCGTCCGTGCTGGGGATCCGCGCCTGGCCGGAGGTGCCGCGCGGCGTCCCCTGGAAAGAGGGCGTGATCGCCGCCCTCGGCTGGAAGGGCGAGCCCGGCGAGATCTGGCAGGCGATCCTCGGCCGCGTCCACACCTACACCGACCTGGAGCCCGCACTGCTCGGCCGGGTCGAGGAGCTGATCGACTTCGTCACCGCCCCCGTCCCGGACGGCCCGGCCGCCGCGCCCTGACCCGCCGCCGCGCGCAGGCCCGGTTCACCGGCCGAACCGCCCTCATGGTCCGGCGGGCCCGCTCGTCCGGCGACCCGCCCGCATCCGCGCCCGAGCCCGGGACCCGCGCCGCGACCCGGGACCGCGCCAGGACCCAACGCCGGGACCGCGCCGAAATGGCGCGTATGGCGCAACCATCGTTCCGCGACGAACGTCTCATCGAATGCGGACCCGTGACCGGCCCGGGGCGGCCGCCGGCCGGCACGGTGGACGGTCGGTGCGATCACGAACGGCGATGTCCCCGACGCTCGATCCGGAGGAGCGAACACGATGACCTATGGCCAGCAGCCGGGCCGCGGGCCCGCCGGCCCGGGCGGGGTGCCGGGCCCGGGAGCCCCGGTACGCGGGCCGGTGCCCGCGATGCAGGGCCCGCCGCCCGGCCACGCAGCGAACGGGTACCGCCACGGCGCCCACCCGTACGGCGGCGGTCCGTCGCCATACGGCGCAGCCGTCCCGCACGGTGCCCCGCCGGCCCCGCCGGCCCCGTCGTACCCCTACGGACCGCCGCAGCCCTACGGCACCGGGCGGTCGTACGACGCCCTGCCCGGGTACGGCCCGCCGGGCTACGCGCCACCGGCCGGGCGGCGGCGCCGGGCACCGATGGCGGCGGCCGGACCGGTGACGGACGAGGACGAACGGTGGGCGGTGCCCGCCTATGTGGGCATGTTCGTCAGCGGCTTCGTCGCCCCGGCGATCGTCTACTTCGCCAAGGGCCGCTCGTCGTCGTTCGCGCGTTTCCACGCGGTGCAGGCGCTCAACCTGTGGATCGCGATGACGGTGTGCAACCTGGTCGTGTACGGGCTCATGTACGTGATCGGCTTCACCGGGCTGTTCGTCGCGCTCGCCGTGGTGTCCGCCGAGTTCTTCTGCATCGTCAAGGCGGCGATCGGCGCGAACCGGCGCGAGTGGTACCGCCTGCCCGCGATCGCGGCCTGGCCGATCCTCCGCTAGGTCCACGGCATCCGGCCGGATCGCGCACCCTCACAGCCGGGGCGGCGCGAGGCCGCCGGAGCGGGCGGGCGGCTCAGCCGGTCTCGATGTACTCGAACACCGAGCCGTCGGGGTGGCGGGTGATCAGCCGGCGTCCGTTGGGCGCCGGGGACGGCCCTTCGACGATCGTGCCGCCGGACCGTTCGAGCTCGCTGATCACCGGCGCCAGGTCGTGCACGAGCAGCGTCGCCACGCGGTCGCGGTAGGCGGCGATGTCCCCGCTGAGCAGCAGGAACGGGCCGACACGGGCGAGCTCGACGCTGCGGAAGCCGAAACGGACCGGCTCCTGCCCGCCGGCCAGCCGCCGGTAGAACGGGACGGCGGCGTCGAGGTCGTCGACGAAGACACGGGCCAGCACTCCGACGATGTTCGACATGCCGGTGCGAACTGCCCGCGCAGGCCGATCATTCCGGCGTTTGGGCGGCCGCTCGCAGGGGCGGGACCCGGGCGGCTCGCGGTCAGGTCAGGTCGCGCACCACCGCGTCGGCGAGGAGGCGCCCGCGCAGGGTGAGGACGGCGCGCCCGGCCTCGTACGCCTCCGGGTCGAGCAGCCCGTCGCCGATGGCGCGGCGGACCGGGCCGTCGTCGAGCAGGTCGAGCGGGCAGCCGTCGGCGAGCCGCAGCTCCAGCATGATCCGCTCGAACCTGCGGTCGGCGGCGCGGAGGACCTCACGGCCGTGCGCGGGCGTGCGGCCCTCCGCGAGGCGGGCGGCGTACGCGGCAGGGTGCTTGACGTTCCACCAGCGGGTGCCGCCGACGTGGCTGTGCGCGCCCGGGCCGATGCCCCACCAGTCGCCGCCGGTCCAGTAGAGCAGGTTGTGGCGGCAGCGGGCGGCGTCGTCCGCGGCCCAGTTGGAGATCTCGTACCAGCGCAGCCCGTGGGCGCTCAGCGTGCGCTCGGCGGCGAGGTAGCGGTCGGCCATGGCGTCGTCGTCCGGGGCGGCGATCTCGCCGCGGCGCACACGGGCGGCCAGCCGCGTGCCCTCCTCGACGATCAGCGCGTACGCGGACACGTGGTCGGGCCCGGCCGCCAGCGCGGCCTCCACGCTGGCCTGCCAGTCGGCGTCGGTCTCCCCCGGCGCGCCGTAGATCAGGTCGAGGTTGACGTGCTCGAAGCCGGCCTCCCGGGCCCACCGCACGCACTCCTGCGGGCGGCCGGGCGTGTGCGTGCGGTCCAGCACCGCCAGGACGTGCTCGCGGGCGCTCTGCATTCCGAACGAGACGCGGGTGAAGCCTTCCGCGCGCAGGTGGTCGAGGTACGCCGGATCGACCGTCTCCGGGTTGGCCTCGGTCGTCACCTCGGCGTCCGGCGCGAGGCCGAACTCCTTACCGATGGCCTCCAGGATCCGGCCCAGGTCCTCGGCGGGCAGCAGCGTCGGCGTGCCGCCGCCGACGAAGACCGTCTCCACCGGCAGGTCAGCGTCGCCGAGGACGCGGCGGGCCAGCCGGATCTCGGCGATCGCCGTGTCGGCGTACGAGGCGCGGGACACACCGCGCAGCTCGGCCGCCGTGTAGGTGTTGAAGTCGCAGTAGCCGCAGCGGGTCACGCAGAACGGCACGTGCACGTAGAAGCCGAACGGGCGGCCGCCGAGGCCGGCGAGGGCGCCGGGCGGCAGCGCACCGTCGTCCGGGACGGGCTCGCCGTCGGGCAGGGTCGAGGGCACCCCTCAAGTCTGCCGCCGCCCTCACCGTGCCCGCACCGCCGGGACCACCCGGTCCGACCAGGCCACCGGGATCGGCCACAACACCTGGACCGCCGGAATCCTGGGCCCCGTACCGTCCAGGATCGTCGGAACCGTTGCGACTCCACCCGGACCCGCATGCAGCCGGAACCACCCGACCGCCCCAACCACCAGGCCTCCCGGACACCAAGACCTCCCGGACCATCGGGGCCACCCGACCGCCCCGACCGCCGGGACCTGCCGACCCACCAGGACCTCCGGGACCACCGGCCTCCCGGACCACCGGACTGCAAACCAACGCTCGGATCGCTGCGACACCGACCGGCGGCCGCGGCACGCTCCCACGCCGACCGGAACGCCACCGGGCCGGAGATGCCCGGTCCCGGAAGGGCCTCCTTTCAGCCCCTATCGCCTTGTCCCACCTCTCGCCTTGTCCCACCGGCCGGGCGCAGCGCGGCCCCGGCGCAGTACCGCCCGGGCGTGTGGCGGGACGGCGTGCCGGTCCCCTCAGGCGAGTTCGAGGCCGGCGGCCAGCTCACGCCATTCCGTGCGCGGCAGCGCCGTACGGTCGGCCGTGATGACCTGCAGCACCGCATGGTCGGCGCCCGCTTCGTAGTGCGCGTCCATCCGCTTCCGTACGGTGTCGACGTCGCCGAGCGCGAAGACGGCGTCGATGAGGCGGTCGCTGCCGCCGTCGCGGAAGTCGTCCTGCACGAAGCCGAGGCGCAGCAGGTTGTTGGTGTAGTTCGGCAGTCGCAGATACATCTCCAGATGCCGCCGGGCGGTGGCGCGGGCGCGGTCGAGGTCGGTGTCGAGCACCACCTTGATCTCCGGCGCGAGCAGCGGGCCCTGGCCGAGGATGTCGCGGGCGGTCGCGGTGTGCTCCGGGGTGACCAGGTACGGGTGGGCGCCGACGGCGCGGTCACGCGACAGCGCCAGCATGCGGGGGCCGAGGGCTGCCAGCACGCGGCCGGACGCCGGGGAACCGGCGGCGTCCAGGCGGTCCAGATAGCTCACCATGGTCGAGTACGGCCGGTGGTAGCCCTCGACCGCGTGCGCGTGGCTCGCGCCGAGGCCCAGCAGGAAGCGGTCCGGGTGCGCGGCCGACACCTCGGCCTGGCGCGCGGCGACGTCCTCGGCCTCGTGCTGCCAGATGTTGAGGATGCCCGTGGCGACCGCGATACGGGAGGTGGCCTCCAGCACCGGGATCGCGTGGTCGACCCCCGGGCTGCCGCCCAGCCAGATCGCGCCGTAGCCGAGCTGCTCCAGCTCCGCCGCCGCGTCCCGGATCTCCCCGGCGGCGGACGGGTCGTCGTTGCGCAGGCCGATGTTCCAGACGCCGACACGGCCGACGTTCACCATGGTCCCTCCCACGACTCGGTTGCTCTTTCCTGGCAACCTGCCCGGCGATCCCGCCATTTCACACCGGTCACGGGATGGGGCGGCCTACTTCTTCTTCTCGGCGGGCGCCGTGGTCGACAGGGCGGCCACGAACGCCTCCTGAGGCACGTCGACCCGGCCGATGGTCTTCATGCGCTTCTTGCCCTCTTTCTGCTTCTCCAGCAGCTTGCGCTTGCGGGAGATGTCGCCGCCGTAGCACTTGGCGAGGACGTCCTTGCGCATGGCGCGGATGTTCTCGCGAGCGATGACGCGCGAGCCGATCGCGGCCTGGATCGGCACCTCGAACTGCTGCCGCGGGATGAGCTCCTTCAGCTTGGCCGTCATCATCAGGCCGTACTCGCGCGCCTTGTCCCTGTGCACGATCTGGCTGAACGCGTCGACCGACTCGCCCTGCAGCAGGATGTCGACCTTGACCAGGTCGGCCTCCTGCTCGCCGCTGGGCTCGTAGTCGAGCGAGGCGTACCCGCGGGTGCGCGACTTGAGCTGGTCGAAGAAGTCGAAGATGATCTCGGCGAGCGGCAGCGTGTACCGGATCTCGACCCGGTCGGCGGACAGGTAGTCCATGCCGAGCAGCGTGCCGCGCCGGGCTTGGCAGAGCTCCATGATCGCGCCGATGTGGTCGCTCGGCGACAGGATCGTCGCCCTGACGACCGGCTCGTACACGGTGGCGACCTTGCCCTCGGGGAACTCGCTCGGATTGGTCACCTTGTGTTCCTCGCCGTTGTCCATCACGACCCGATAGACGACGTTGGGCGCCGTGGAGATCAGCGACAGGTCGAACTCGCGCTCCAGCCGCTCCCGCACGATCTCCATGTGCAGCAGACCGAGGAAACCGCAGCGGAACCCGAACCCCAGCGCCAGCGACGTCTCCGGCTCGTACACCAGCGCCGCGTCGTTCAGCCGCAGCTTGTCGAGCGCGTCGCGCAGCTCCGGGTAGTCGTCGCCGTCGACCGGGTACAGGCCGGAGAACACCATCGGCTTCGGGTCGCGGTATCCGCCGAGCGGCTCCCCGGCGGGATCCGACGCGCTGGTCACGGTGTCGCCGACGCGGGCCTGCCGGACGTCCTTCACGCCGGTGATCAGGTAGCCGACCTCGCCGACGCCGAGCCCGGCGACCGGCTGCGGCTCGGGCGAGATCACGCCGACCTCCAGCGTGTCGTGCGCCGCCTTGGTCGACATCATCAGGCTCTTCTCGCGCCGCGACAGATGCCCGTCGACCACCCGCACGTACGTGACGACGCCGCGGTAGGTGTCGTACACCGAGTCGAAGATCAGCGCGCGGGCCGGGGCGTCGGGGTCGCCCGACGGCGCCGGCACCGTCGCGACGATCGTGTCGAGCAGCGCCTCGACGCCCTCGCCGGTCTTGCCGGACACCCGCAGCACCTCGGACGGGTCGCAGCCGATGATGCCCGCCAGCTCCTCGGCGTACTTGTCCGGCTGCGCCGCCGGCAGGTCGATCTTGTTGAGGACCGGGATGATGTGCAGGTCGGCCTCGAGCGCGAGGTACAGGTTGGCCAGCGTCTGCGCCTCGATGCCCTGGGCGGCGTCCACGAGCAGCACCGCGCCCTCGCACGCCTCCAGCGACCGCGACACCTCGTAGGAGAAGTCGACGTGCCCCGGCGTGTCGATCAGGTTGAGGACGTGGTCCTTCCACGGCAGGCGCACGGCCTGGCTCTTGATCGTGATGCCGCGCTCGCGCTCGATGTCCATGCGGTCGAGGTACTGGGCGCGCATCTGGCGCTCCTCGACGACGCCGGTCAGCTGCAGCATGCGGTCGGCGAGCGTCGACTTGCCGTGGTCGATGTGCGCGATGATGCAGAAGTTGCGGATCACCGCGGGATCTGTGCTCATGGCCGGGCTCACCTCCTCGCTCGCTTCGCGGCCGGATCGTTGCTCACCGGCCGCTCCGCTCGCTCGTCGGTTCGCCGCTCTGCGCTCATGGCGCGCTCACTGATGGTCGGTACGGGCGGCACCGGGTTCCTCGTGAAGAGACGAATCTTGCGTCATCCATGGTCCCATGCCCCGCGGCATGCTCCGTGCCGCGCGCCCGTGGCCGGCGGCCCCGTACGGCCGTCACCGCGCCCGCTCCGTGCCCGCCTTCCGCTCTGCCGCCCGCCCACCGTGCTGCCCGCTCGTCGAGAGGGCGGCCGTGCCGGTGGCGGGGGCAGGGGCGGCGGATGGCGGCGCTCCGGGCCGGCGGGCGGCGGCGCGCCGAGAGGTCGCGCGCTGGTGAGCCACCGGGTCTGCGGTGCGGCACCGGATCCGGCCGGCCACCCGGCCCCGTTGCGGTGCGGTGCCGCGCCGGGTACCCGTCCGGCACGGCCGAGTCGGCGGCGCTCCGGCTCGGTTTGGGCCGCTCCACGGATCCTTGGTAGGCTGATCCACTGCGTGTGGGCGCGTCAAGGTCCCGCGCCCCCATCCCATCGACATAAGACCTGAGGCTTCTTTCGTGGCGAACATCAAGTCCCAGATCAAGCGGAACAAGCAGAACGAGAAGGCTCGCCTGCGCAACAAGGCGGTCAAGTCGGAGCTGAAGACCGAGATCCGCAAGTTCCGCGAGGCCGAGGAGGCCGGCGACGTCGACGCCGCCCTCGCCCAGCTCCGCGTGGCGACCCGCAAGCTCGACAAGGCCGCGAGCAAGGGCGTCATCCACAAGAACCAGGCCGCCAACCGCAAGTCGGCGATCGCCAAGCGCGCCGCCGCCCTGCAAGCCGAGTAGGTTCCGCGAGGCTCCTCGACGCCGTGCCCCGCTCGTGCTTGCGCGACGGTCGCCGGCATGACCGCCGCCGAGGCCGCCCGTCGTACATGGCCGCCCTGGCGCGACCCCGGACATGCGCGGGCCCGGCCCGGATCGGGTGATCCTGGGCCGGGCCGGGACGCGTCCGCCGATCAGCTCACCATGTCGGCGAACATGCCGGGCTCGTAGGAACCACCCTGCTGGTTCACGATCACGGCGAGCCGGTTGGCCGCGTTGATCAGGGCGACCAGCGAGACCAGCGCGGCGACCTGCTCGTCGTCGTAGTGCTCGCGCACCTGGGCCCACGTCTCGTCGGACACGCCGTGGTGGGCGTCGGCGAGCCGGGT
>JBEHYF010000062.1:0-30584 GCA_048498315.1 Actinomycetota bacterium | reverse complement strand
CCATGGCGCGCAATCCCGAGGCGGTGGCGGCGATGAAGGAGGCCGACTGGGAGATCGCCAGACGTGCCCGGGCCCGCGGACGGTTCCCCGGCCGGGTACGGCGCCCGGACGGGGTGATGCTCAGTCGAGGTAGTCGCGCAGCACCTGGGAACGCGACGGGTGGCGCAGCTTCGACATGGTCTTGCTCTCGATCTGCCGGATGCGCTCCCGCGTGACCCCGTAGACTTTGCCGATCTCGTCGAGGGTCTTCGGCTGCCCGTCGGTCAGGCCGAACCGCATCGACACCACGCCGGCCTCGCGCTCGCTCAGCGTGTCGAGCACCGAGTGCAGCTGCTCCTGCAGCAGCGTGAAGCTGACCGCGTCGGCCGGCACGATCGCCTCGGAGTCCTCGATGAGGTCGCCGAACTCGCTGTCGCCGTCCTCGCCGAGCGGCGTGTGCAGTGAGATGGGCTCGCGGCCGTACTTTTGGACCTCGACGACCTTCTCCGGGGTCATGTCGAGCTCCTTGGCCAGCTCCTCCGGGGTCGGCTCGCGGCCGAGGTCCTGGAGCATCTGCCGCTGCACGCGGGCCAGCTTGTTGATGACCTCGACCATGTGCACCGGGATGCGGATGGTGCGCGCCTGGTCGGCCATCGCGCGGGTGATCGCCTGCCGGATCCACCAGGTGGCGTACGTGGAGAACTTGTAACCCTTGGTGTAGTCGAACTTCTCGACCGCGCGGATCAGGCCGAGGTTGCCCTCCTGGATCAGGTCGAGGAAGAGCATGCCGCGGCCGGTGTAGCGCTTGGCCAGCGAGACGACCAGCCGGAGGTTGGCCTCCAGCAGGTGGTTCTTGGCCCGGCGGCCGTCTTCGGCGATCCATTCGAGGTCTTCGCGCACCTGGAAGTCGAGCGTGTCGCCCTCCAGGGCCAGCTTCTCCTCGGCGAACAGGCCGGCCTCGATGCGCTTGGCGAGCTCGACCTCCTGCTCGGCGTTGAGGAGGGGGACCTTGCCGATCTGCTTCAGGTAGTCCTTGACCGGGTCGGCGGTGGCGCCCGCGGCGGCGATCTGCTGCGCCGGTGCGTCTTCGTCGTCGTCACCGATGACGAACGAGTCGTCCTCGGACGGGGCCTTCTTGCCGACGGCCGAGGCTGCGGGCTCATCGGCCTCGACCTCCGGGTCGGCCCCGGCGTCGGCGTCGGTCTCCAAGTCGTCGGTCGCGTCCTCGACGTCCTCGTCCAGGACGTCGAGGACGGCGTCATCGAGATCGACGACCTCGAGATCGGCGTCGGCGACGGCGTCGACGTCGACGATGTCGTCGGCGTCCTCCGGCTGCTCCAGGGCGGGAGCGGCGACCTTCTTGGCGGCCGGCGGCTCGGCCTTCTTCTTCGGCTCGGCCTTCTTCTTCGGCGTCGTCTTCTTGGACTTGGCGGCGGACTTCTTCGCGCGGATGGGCTTGGCCGGCGCGCCGACGAGCTCATCGTCGACGACCGCGGTCACCGTGTCCTGATCTTTTGCGGCGGCGGTGGTCGTCTTGGGCTTCTTGATCGCGGGCGTCGCGCGCTTGCTGTTGTTGCGCGCACGCTTCGGCGCCGCGGAGTCGGCAGCGCTCACCATGACGGTCACACCCTCCTTGCTAAGACTCCGCAAGATGCTCGAGGCCTTCGACACGGGAATGTCGGCCTCCTCGAACGCACGGCGCACATCATCGGCCTCGAGGTAGCCCTGGGAACGCCCACGCTCGATCAATTGCCTGACAACGTGCTCGTGCAGCTCAGACGGCTTGGAGGTCGAACTCGCAGGCGACACAAACACCTCTCGAACGAAACGTGTGGCTCTGTTGACCCAGTGCTCTGTCGGATGCCGGCCCTGGAGACCCTGTGCGCGAAGCAGCGTACCCCTGCCTCGCTGTCGCTTCAGCAGTCTGGCACGCCCGCCTATTCCGCGCGGTGGAGTCCTGCCCGGTCACACCCACCTTAGAGGGCACTGAGCGGTCCTTCGTACGTGCTACGCCGTCTTCGGCGGAACATGTAGGGCGAGTACGGTCACGTCATCATCATGGTCATACCCGGCCAGCATCCGGTCGACCAAGAAGTCAACAAGTATCTCGGGATCGGCAAGCACCTCCGGTGGCGCGGCGGCGGCGACGGACACGATCTCGTCGAGACCGGCGTCGAGTCCCCGTCTACGGTTCTCCACCAGTCCATCGGAGTAGAAGACCACAGTGTTGCCGGGTGGGACCGAAAATTTTGCCTCGCCGCGATCTGAGGCCCAGCCGAGCGGGGTGCCGGCCTCGGCGTTACGGAGCCGCGGAGGCGCGTCCGGGGAGATCAGCAGGGGCGGCAGGTGACCGGCGTTGCTGATGGTGCCCTCGCCGGTGGCCGGGTCGATGACGGCGTACGACAGCGTGGTGATCTGCTCCCAGCCCTCGGTGGCGGTGAACAGGCGGTCGAGGCCGGTCAGCACGGCGGTCGGCCGCGGGTCGTTCAGCGCCAGGGCGCGCAGCGCGTTGCGCACCCGGCCCATCCCGGCCGCCGCCTTCACGCCCTTGCCCATGACGTCGCCGATCGCGATCGCGACCCGGCCGTCCTGCAGCGGGAACGCGTCGTACCAGTCGCCGCCCACCTGCACGTGCCGGGTGGCCGGGTGGTAACGGGCGGCCAGCCGCATCGGCGGGAGCTGCGGCAGCCGGTCGGGCAGAAGGCTGCGCTGCAGCGCCTCGGCGGTCTTGTGCTCCCGCTCGAACAGCGTGGCGCGCTCCACCGCCAGCGCGCACTGGCCGGCGAGGGCTTCGAGGAAGACCCGCTCCTCCTCGGTGATCTCGCGCGGGCGGGTGAAGGAGAACCGCAGCGCGCCCAGCGCCCGGCCCGCGGCCATCAGCGGCAGGCCGACCCAGGCGCGCTCGTCGGTGCGCCGGACGAACGCGTCGATCTCCTCGCCCTTGAGTTGCATGCGCAGGCTCAGCGGGTTCTCGGCGAGGAACGGGCGCCGCTCGCGCACCGCGATCGACATGACGCTCTGGTCCTCGATGCCGATCTCTTCGCGGGCGGGGCCGGGCAGCTCCGGGATGCCGCTCGGAGTGATCATGTGCAGGCGCACCTTGTCGTCGTCGAGCAGCGCGACGGCGGAGCGGTCGGCGCCGATGGCCGACCGGCCGACCTCGGTGATCACCGAGACCACCTGGCCCACGGTCAGCGCCTCGGCCAGCATCGACGTCGCCTGCTGCAGCCGCGCGGTGCGCAGCGCGGCGGCCGAGAGCTGCTCGGTGAGCCGCCCGCGCATCTCCTCGGCCTCGCGCTTGCCGGTGACGTCGGTGTTGGCGCCCACCCACTCGACGATCTCACCGTCGCGGCGGATCGGGACGGCGCGCACGTCGTAGTTGCGGTAGCCGCCGGCGCGGGTGCGGATGCGGTAGGTGGCCTCGAAGACGCGGTCGCTCTCGACGCACGACCGCCACATCTCCTCGATGCGCGGGCGGTCTTCGGCGTGCACGGCGCCCAGCCAGCCCTCGGTGGCGTACTCCTCGTGGGTCTGGCCGGTGATCGCCCGCCACTCGGGCGCGTCGTCGATCACCTCGCCGGACGGCGTGGTCACCCAGACGATCTGGGAGCTGGCCTCGACCAGCGAGCGGTAGCGCTCCTCCTTGCGGCGGAGCGACCGCTCGGCCAGGACGCGGTCGGTGACGTCGACGACGACCATGGCGACACCCGAAACGTCGCCCGCGGCGGCGTGGACGGGGAACCAGGAGTGCGCCCAGTGCCGCTCGCCGACCTGCAGGTCGACGTCGAGGATCGGGCGATCTTCCTTGACGACCTTGCGGGCGGTCGCCTCGACGATCTCGCCGACCTCCCCGGCAATGGCCTCGGAGGGCCGGCGGCCCTCCAGGTCGGCGAGCGCGACGCCGTGGAGGCGGGCCAGCATCTCGTTGGCCCGGGTGAACCGGACGTGGGTGTCGAACAGCGCGAACCCGATCGGAGCCTCCCGGAGCAACGTGGCGACGAGCGCCGAGTCCGAACTGTCGAGACCGGAGATCCGCGGATGCGGCACAGACGTATCGGCACTCATGGTCGACACCTCCGTTGCGCGCTCGGCCCTACTGCGCGGCATTTCCGCATCACTATGGGTGAATGGGAGCAGGCTAGCGCTCCGCCCTCCATCACAACACCGCTCGGAGACAGGGTTTCATCATCTCGATGCTTCGGCGCCGACGGAAGCCCCGTGCGGCATCGTTATTCTGGCGGCCGCAGCGGCCCGCCGCCAGGCACCCCACCGGTTCGGCGGCCGGGAGCCGCGTACCCGCCGGGGAAGGACGATGATAGGGGCCCGCCGGGGCGCGGCGGGCGATATCTCCGATCTCGGCGCGTGGTGTGTCGTGCCGGGAACGTGTCTGGAACCTCGCTAGAACACCGTGAAAAGGGATGCTCCATATAGCGTGGAAGCATTTGACCTTATTCGTCATCCGAGCGGACGTCGAACCCCAGCGCGCCCGCGATGAGAACCGACTGAAATACGTCGATGATCGCCCCTGACGGCTTCATGCCGCGCGGATCGAGCGCCGACAGGCCGCTTCCGCGCAGATCGCACCCGGCCAGATCACAATTTCGCAGCGACACGCCGGACAGGTCCGTGTCGCGGAGCGTGGCACGGACCAGGCGGGCGCCGGTGAGGTCGGCCTCGCGCATCCGCACGCCCGTGAACGAGACGCCGGTCAGATCCGCCCCGGTCAGCCCGGTGAACGACCAGTCTCCGCCCTCGACCGTCAGCAGCCCGAACGTGCACGCGTCGAAGACGCTGCCGACCAGCTTGCAGCCGGTGAAGGTCGCGTCGAAGAAGGCGCAGCGGGTGAAGGTGCAGTTGAGGAAGGCGGTGTTCGCGTGCGTGGAGGCGTTGAACCGGACGCCGCGGAACGCGCACCCGGTGAAGACGGCGCCGTGACTCGAGGTCTCCGTCATGTCCACGTCGGCGAACGTGACCTGCTCGTGGTGCTCGCCGGACAGGTCGCGGCCGTCCCAGTCGGCGGATCGGATCTCCTTCACCCGGTCAGCCTCGCACAGACCGCCCGGCCGGGATGGCGCGGCGGGAGACGGCCTGGCGGCCGAGCGGCCGGGTCAGATGTGACGTTTCGCTGACATCCTCCCCCGGACCGTTCCCGGTCCCGCCGCCGCGGTGTTCAAATAGGGACATGAGCAGGGAAGGAACGCCGGTCGGGCGGCGCGTCGTGCTCGGGATGCTCGGCGCCGGCGCGGTCGGCGTGGCGGTGGGCGCACAGGTGCAGAGCGGCCTCACACGAGCGGTGGGCCCGGTGCGCTCGGGGGTGGCCGACCTCGTCCCGGCGGCGGGCGGGTTCCGGTTCTACTCCGTGGTCGACTCGGTGAAACGGATCACCCCGGCGGCGTACCGCCTCACCGTCGGCGGGCTGGCCCGGCACCCGCGGACGTTCCGCTTCGCCGACCTGCAGGCGCTCCCGCAGACCCACATCACGCAGACGTTCCACTGCGTCACCGGCTGGACCGTGCCCGACGTCGCCTGGTCCGGCGTCGCGCTGCCCGACCTGCTCGACGCCGTGGGCGTACAGCCCGGTGCACGCGGCGTGCGGTTCACCTCCTTCGACGGCGCGTACACCGAGAGCCTCACCCTCGACCAGGCCCGCCGGCGCGACGTGATCGTCGCGACGAGCATGCTGGGCGGGCCGGTCGGCCACGACCACGGCGGTCCCGTGCGCCTGTACGTCGGCCCGATGTACGGCTACAAGTCGATCAAGTGGCTGGGCGGCATCGACCTGGTCGACCGGATCCGCCCCGGGTACTGGGAGGAACGCGGCTACGACGTCGACGCCTGGATCGGGCGCTCGAACGGGTACACGTCATGACCGCCCCGGCCCGCCCGGCGCGGCTCCCGCGGTTCGCCCGTCCCGTGCGCGGCGTGCACCACGCCACGGCCGCGCTGATGCTGGTCTGCCTCGCGACCGCGGCGACGCTGTACGTGCCGGCGCTGTCGGAGGCGGTCGGGCGGCGGCATCTCGTGGAGACGATCCACGTCGTCGCCGGGTTCGCGCTTCCGGTGCCGGCGCTGCTCGGCTGGGCGTCCCGGGCGTTCCGCGACGACCTGCGCCGTCTCAACCGGTTCTCCCCCGCCGACTGGGACTGGCTGCGCAGCCGGGACCGTCGCGACGTCGCCGGCAGCCGCGGGGTGCATCCGGTCGGCAAGTTCAATGCCGGGCAGAAGCTCAACGCCGCGTTCGCCGGCGGCGCGATCCTGGTGATGCTCGGCACGGGGATCATCCTGACCTTCCCCCGCCCCTGGCCCGACACCTACCGCGCCGGCGCGACTTTCGTGCACGACTGGCTCGCCGTCGCCGTCTTCGTGGTCGTGCTCGGCCATCTCTGGTATGCCCTGCGCGACGGCGGCGCGCTGTCCGGGATGTTCCGCGGCCACGTGAGCGACGAGTGGGCGGCCCGTCACCACCCCGCCTGGCTGGACGAGCTCCGCGGCGCCGAGGTCGCGCGCGAGGAACGGGCCGCGCAGGTATCCGGGCCGGCGGGGTCCGGACCCGCGTGGAACCCCGGCGCGGCGGGTGCCGAGGGGCCAGACCGACCTGACGGCGGGAGATCTTGACACCCGTCGTGGCGAGCGCCGGAATTGGGCGCGATACGGGAAGCAGGTGGGCGAAGAGCCTGTGGTGCGAGAGGTGTCCCGATGACTCCCGCGCAGCTCGTCTGGCAGGTCGATGTCCGTGACCCGATCGTCCGGCGGCTGCACCGCGACTTCGCCGTCTTCCCCGCCGAAGTCGTCGAACGGTGCGTCAGTGACGTGTGCTGCGCGCCCGTCACCTGGGGGTCGAGGTCACGCCGCGGCTCGTCGAGGGCATCGCGCGCGAACAGCTGCTTTCCATGGTCAAGTCAGAACCGCCGTCAGGACGCTGAGCCGATCCGTGTCCGGGCGAGTAGGGTGAGTGGGCTGACACTGGACCACTTTCCCCTGTGCGCTCGTCACGAGCGTGTTCCGGGACGTACTCCGAAAAGGTAGACGTTGAGCGACCTGCGCGAGCCGGGCGTGCCGGCCCCGCGGACATCGCTCCGGCGCGGCGGCCGGACGCGGTGCTCAGGCGAGGTAGGCCGATGAGTGGACCCCTCGGTGGCGACCGTCGCGCCGCCGACGCTCTCGGGGAGCCCGCATGACCCGGCGTCCGTCCCCGCCCCCGGAGGCGGTGTTCAACGAGATGCTCCGCGCCGCGCGCGAGCTGCTCGCGGTGCGCAGCCCGCTCGACGCCGAGCTGATCGTCAGCGAGATGCTCGGCACCTGGTGGGGCAAGCGGCTCGCCTACGACGACATCGAGGAGGTCATCGGCGAGGCGCTGGTCGACCACGCCGCCAAGGCCGGCACCCCGGCCGCGCTCGCGCTGCTCACCGGCATCGCCTACCTCGGCACGCCGCGGCAGGCCGCCAAGGCCGAGAAGGCCGCGCTGCCCCTGATCGCCGCCGGCGTCGCGCGGCCCGGATGGGCCGATCGCGTCGGCATGGTGGTCCCGGACGAGTGCTACGTCTCCCGCGACGTCTACGGCGACCAGGACTCCGTGGTGTGCACCTACACCTACGGCGGCGAGGAGCGGCACGCACTGGTCGTCGTGATCGACTACAACGAGCGCGGCATGGTGGTCGACGCCTGGGTGTCCTCGCAGGTCGACAAGCTGCTCGGGTACTGCCGCCAGGAGGCCGCGGCGGGCCCGATGATGAGGTTCGAGGCCATTCCCGCGGCGCACGCCCGCGCGGTGCTGGAGCGAGCCCTCGCGATCACCGACGAGACGGAGGACCCGCCGGTCAAGGAGACGTTCGGCGCCTACCACGCGTTCGTACGGGCCCGGGTGCGCGCCCTGTCGCCCGGCGTACGGCTGCCCCCGCCGCCCTCCTACAGCCGCGACCGGCGCGCGACCCTCGCGGCGCGGTTCCTCGCCTCCGACGAGGCCGAGGAGCTGTCCGACCGATCCGCGGCCAGCCGCTGCGTCGACCGGATCATCGACTACGGCTGCGACCACGACTTCGGCCGTCCGCTGCGGGTCAGCCCGATCAAGTGCGAGACGTTCCTGCTGCACTACCTGCCGCGCAAGGTGATGCTCTCCCCGGAGGAGCAGGAGGCGATGCCGCACGTGCTCGCCGCCTGGGTGCGCTGGGCGAGCAAGCGCACCCGCCTGCCCGCCGAGGCGGTCCGCCAGACGCTCGACAAGGTCTGGTACATCACCGGCGAGTTCGCCGACGCCTACCGCGACCCGACGACGTTCGGCCTCGACCGCGAGCTGGTGCAGCGGCTGCTGCCCGACGGCGACCTGGAGGCGCTGGCCCGGCGCGCCTTCGCGTTCCCGTTCCTGACCGGCGGCAACGCCGACGTCGACCTGTACGAGCTGGACCCGTCGGTCGAGACCGATCGGCGGCGCCTGGTCGAGTTCGAGCACCCCGACGCCGACCGGGCGCACATCGAGAGCCACCTCCGGCTCGCCGCGCGCCTGTGGGACGGCGACCCGCCGCACCTGTGGACGGTCGCCGAGCGCCTGCTCGACAAGGGGCACGACCGCCACGCCATCCTGCACCGGCTGATGGCGATCGTCGACGAGACCGCGGGCGACCCGAAGGCCCTGCGGGCCGCCCTCCTGGCCCTGCGCGACCACCCCGGCCCCCGGGCGCGGCGGCCTGGAGACGAGCTGGCCTGAGAGCGGTGCGCCTGGAGCACCGGGGCCCGCGGCGTCCAGGGCATGCCGCGGCTCCCGCCCGGGTCCCGGCCAACGCCGATGCCCCCGCCTGGGTTCCGGCCGAGACGGGCGCCCCGCCCGGGTCACCGCGAACCGGTTCGCGCCCGGATTCGCGCGAAAGCGGGCGCCCCGCCCGGGGTTCTTGTCAGGGTCGGCGTCCCCGCCCGGGTCGCCGCGACGGCCGGTGCCCGCGAAAGCCGCGAACGCCGGTGGCCGCGCGGGTCCCCGGGCAGGCGAGAAACGGCCTCCAGCGGGCAAGAACCGGTCATGACCGCTCTGGATCACCCAGGGATCCTCACCCACCCCGGCGCAGGCGCGCGAGATGTTCCGCGCCGGCGAGACGTCGGCGACCACCAGCGGCTGGTGCCGCGGACACGTCCAAGCCGAGCTGCTCGCCGTGCCGCGCGAGCCGGCCTTCGACGCCCTCCTGTTCGCCGTGCGCAACCCCGCGCGGTGCCCCTCCTCGAGGTCACCGACCCCGGCGACCCGTACACGCGGGAGGTGGCCGCCGCCGACCTGCGCACCGATCTGCCCGCCTACCGGATCTACGAGAACGGCGCCATGGTCGCGGAGGTCGCCGACGCGACCCCGTACCGGCGGGACGACCTCGTCGCGTTCCTGATCGGCTGCAGCTTCACGTCCGAGGCGGCGCTCGCGGCGGCCAGCGTGCCGCTGCGCCACATCGAGCAGGGCCGGAAGTGCCGATGTACGTCACATCGCGGCCGTGCCGCCCGGCCGGGCGGCTGGCCGGGGCCACTCGTGGTGTCGATTCGGCCGATCCCGGAGGATCTGGTCGAGACGGCGGTCGAGGTGACCGCCCGCCTACCCCGACATGCACGGCGTGCCCGTGCACGTCGGCGATCCCGCCGAGCTGGGCATTGCGAGCCTCTCCGTGCCGCAGTTCGGCGATACGGTGGAGTTCGAGGCCGGCGACGTCCCGGTCTTCTGGGTTGGTGGCGTGACGCCGCGGGCGGTCGCGATGGCGAGCGCGCCGCCGTTCGCCACCACCCACGCGCCGGGACCCATGCCGATCACGGATCGAGCGGATGAGAGCCTGACGAGATGATCGACCTCAACGCCGATCTCGGCGAGGGCTTCGGACCCTGGCGGCTCGGCGACGACATGGCGCTGCTGTCGATCGTCAGCAGCGCGAACATCGCCTGCGGCTTCCACGCGGGCGACCCGGTGATCATGCGCCGCACGTGCGCGGCGGCGGTGGAGCGCGAGGTGGTGATCGGCGCCCAGGTCTCCTACCGCGACCTGACCGGGTTCGGCCGCCGTGAGATGGACGTCGCGCCCGACGAGCTGACCGCCGAGATCCTCTACCAGATCGCCGCGCTGGACGGCATCGCCCGCGCCGAGGGCGGCCGGGTGCGCTACGTCAAACCGCACGGCGCCCTGTACAACCGGCTCGTGCGCGACCCCGTGCAGGCCGAGGCCGTGGCGGCCGCCGTCGCGGCGTACGACCCCGCGCTGCCGATCCTGACCCTGCCCGGTTCGGCGCTGCACGAGGTCACCGACCTGACGCTGGTGAACGAGTCGTTCGCCGACCGCGCCTACACGCCGCAGGGACGCCTGGTGTCCCGCCGCGAGCCCGGCGCGGTGATCCACGACCCGGCCGTGGTCGCCGAGCGGGCGCTGCGGATGGCGCTCGAAGGTGTGGTCGAGGCGGTCGACGGCACCGAGATCCGCATCGATACCCGATCCATCTGCGTGCACGGCGACACGCCCGGCGCGGTGGAGATCGCCCGCTCGGTGCGAGAGGCCCTGGAGAAGGCGGATGTCCCGCTGGTGTCCTTCGCATGAGCGAGCCGGAGGGACGCAGCGCCGCCCGGACCGAGGATCGCGAGGAGCGAACCGGCCGGAGGCCTGAGGGAAGGCGGCGTCCCACGGCGCCCCGGAGACCGGGCAGGGGGCGCCGGGACGCCCGAAACGACGAGGCGCGGCCGCAGGCCAGGGCGCCCCGCGGGCCGGACGGGGAGCGCGCATGAACATCCGCCGGGCGGGCGACGCCGCCCTGCTGATCGAGACGGAGGCACCGCACCGCCTGCACGCGGCGGTGCGCGCGCTGGACCTCCCGGAGATCGTCGCGCTCGTCCCGGGCGCGTGCACGCTGCTGGTCACCGTGCGGCCCGGCACCGATCTGGCCCGGATCGGCCCGCGGATCGAGGGCCTGTCGCTCCCCGACACGTCCGAGGCCGGCGGCGAGCCGGTGCGCTTCCCGGTGGTCTACGACGGCGCCGACCTCGACGAGGTCGCCGCGCTGACCGGCCTGCACTGCGACGAGGTCATCGAGCGGCACTGCGCCGCCGAGTACGTCGTCGCCTACCTGGGGTTCGCGCCGGGTTTCGGCTACCTGACCGGGCTGGACGAGGCGCTGCACGTGCCGCGCCGCGATTCGCCGCGCACGGCGGTCCCGGCCGGTTCGGTGGCGATCGCCGGGCCGTACGGCGCGGTCTACCCGTCCCGGTCGCCGGGCGGCTGGCGGCTGCTGGGCCGCACCACGCTGCGGTTGTGGGACACCGACCGCGACCCGCCCTCGCTGCTGCAGCCCGGCACGCGCGTCCGGTTCGTGCCGCTCGCGCCGGGCGACGAACGGCTCGCGCGGGAGCCCGCCGGCGATCCCGCCGGTGGCCACCCCGTCCAGGCGGGGCCGGGCGGCGGTGGCGCCCGCACCGAGCCCGGCGACCCCGCCCCCCTTGGGAAGCCCCGCGGCCGTGCGGTCCGGGGGCGGCCCGGCGGCCGTGGCGCCGGCGCGCAGGCCAGTGAAGGCGCGGAGCGTCACCGCGATGGAGCCCGGTGAGGCGGCGGTTGACGGAGATCGAAGTGCTGCGGCCCGGGACGCTTGCCACCCTCCCGGACCTCGGCCGGACCGGCTCCACCCACCTCGGCGTCCCGCACTCCGGGGCCGCCGACGCCGAGAGCCTGCGCCTGGCCAACCGCCTCGTCGGCAACGTCGAGGGCGCCGCCGGCCTGGAGCTGACCTTCGGCGGCGCGGCGCTGCGGTTCCGCTCGGCCGCCTGGATCGCGGTCACCGGCGCGCCGCTGCCGGTACGCCCGGGCGGCATGAACGCGCCGTTCCATGTGCCCGCCGGCACGGTCGTGGAGTTCGGCGCGCCGGCCGCCGGGGTGCGCACGTACGTCGCGGTCCGCGGCGGGGTGGACGTGCCGCCCGTTCTCGGCAGCCGGTCCACCGATCTGCTGTCGGGCCTCGGACCGGCCCCGCTCGCCGACGGCGACCTGCTGCCGGTCGGCCGCGCCGACTGCGAGCCGATCACGGTCGACGTGGCGCCGGGGCTCCGGCCGGAGGACGAGCCGGTCCTGCGGATCACGGCGGGGCCGCGCGACGACTGGTTCGCGTCGCTGGAACCGCTGGCCCGCGGCGTGTACGTCGTGAGCGCGGACAGCAACCGGGTGGGCGTACGCCTCGACGGGCCGACCCTGTGCCGGCGGCGGGACGGCGAACTCCCCAGCGAGGGCATCGTCACCGGCGCACTGCAGGTGCCGCCGAACGGCCTGCCGATCATCTTCCTGGCCGACCATCCGACGACCGGCGGCTATCCGGTGGCGGCCGTACTGGTGAGCGCGGACGTGCCGCGCGCCGCCCAGCTACGGCCCGGCCAGCGCGTCCGCTTCCGCCTGCTCCCGCACGCCTGACCGCGGGGCGCGCGACCGGCCCGTTTCTGGTGCCGCCCGTCCCGAGACCGCTCCCGGCCGGACGGGCTCCGAGCAGGTCCGGCGGGACGGCGTCACCTCTCGGGGACGGCCGGATCCCGAGGCCGGGCGGATCAGGTGGCACCCCAGGGTCACGCCTTGAAGCGACCGGGCTCCCGAGGCCGGGCGGGTCAGGTGGCGCCCCAGACGTCCCAGTCGTTCGGGCCGATCTCGACGCCCTTCTTCCCCTTGACGATCATGTTCCGCTTGATCAGGCGGTCGAACGACGCGCGTACGGTGTCCGGGTCCAGGCCCGTCGCGGCGGCCACATCGCCGAGGCTCATGGGCCGCCGGAGCGTCGCGATCGCCTCGTACACGATCAAGTCGTGGTCGGTCATCGCGTGGATGTCGCGCCCCGGCTGCTCGGGAGCGGTGCGGGTGTCGTAAACGGCCCGCCCCCTGCCGGGGGCCTCTCCCGTCGGATCCCTCATCGTCGGCCTCCCTCCGGCCGTTCCGCTGCGCGCCGGTGCGCGGGCAACCCCGGGCCGGGTCGTCCGCCATGCCCCGATGAGGGACGGCCAAACCTCGTTTCAAGGCCGTCCGGCCCATGTGAGCTAGACCCGACCCGGGCATGGGCCAGGTTCGAGCCGTTCGAACGGTCGGCGCGCTGAGGAGACACCTCCCATCCGGACGCTTCTCGGCCCGGCGCGCACGGCGCCCGGAGGCCATGTGCCGGCGGCGGTTCCGATCAGGCCTGCGCGCCGACGCCGCCCGGTGGCCATGGTCTCGGCGGGCGGGCGCGAATTTCCGGCATCTGGCGCGAATAGGTCGGCCCTCCCCGGCTAAGGCTCCAGATAACCGCACGTTCGACATCGGGGGAGGGCGAATGACATCTCCGGATGACAAGCAGCGCCAGCTCGATCAGTACAGGGTGAACCCGGACCACGGCGCCCGGCTGACCACCGACCAGGGGATCCCGGTCGACGACACCGATAATTCGCTCAAGGTCGGCGAACGCGGTCCGACGCTCATGGAGGACTTCCACTTCCGCGAGAAGATCACGCACTTCGACCACGAGCGGATTCCGGAGCGGGTCGTGCACGCACGCGGCGCCGGCGCGTACGGCCACTTCGAGCTGACCGACCCGCTGACCGAGTACACCACCGCCGAGTTCCTCCGCGACACTTCGCTGCGCACGCCGGTGTTCGTGCGGTTCTCGACGGTCGCCGGGTCCCGCGGGTCGGCCGACACCGTACGGGACGTGCGCGGGTTCGCCACGAAGTTCTACACGCGACAGGGCAATTTCGACCTGGTCGGCAACAACATGCCGATCTTCTTCATCCAGGACGGCATCAAGTTCCCGGACTTCGTGCACGCGGTGAAGCCCGAGCCGCACAACGAGATCCCGCAGGCGTCGTCGGCGCACGACACCCTGTGGGACTTCGTGCAGCTCCAGCCCGAGACGATGCACATGATGATGTGGTTGATGTCGGACCGGGCGCTGCCGCGCAGCTTCCGCATGATGCAGGGCTTCGGCGTGCACACCTTCCGCCTCGTCAACGAGGAGGGGGTCGGCACGTTCGTGAAGTTCCACTGGCTGCCGAAACTGGGCACGCACTCCCTGGTGTGGGACGAGGCCCAGAAGATCGCCGGTAAGGATCCCGACTTCACCCGGCGGGACCTGTGGGAGGCGATCGAGGCCGGGCGGTTCCCCGAGTGGGAGCTGTGCGTGCAGCTCGTGCCGGAGGGCCGCGAGCACGACTTCGACTTCGACCTGCTCGACCCGACCAAGATCATTCCGGAGGAGGAGGTGCCGCTGCGGCGGGTGGGGCGTCTGGTGCTCGACCGCAACCCGGACAATTTCTTCGCCGAGACCGAGCAGGTGGCCTTCCACGTCGGCAACGTGGTGCCGGGGATCGACTTCACCAACGACCCGCTGCTGCAGGCCCGGCTGTTCTCCTACCTCGACACCCAGCTGATCCGGCTGGGCGGGCCGAACTTCGCGCAGCTCCCGGTGAACCGGCCGGTCGCCGACGTGCGCAACCACCAGCGCGACGGCTACCACCAGTCGATGATCCACGACGCGCGGGCGGCGTACCACAAGAACAGCCTCAGCGGCGGCTGCCCGGCCGTCGGCGGCGATGGCACGTTCAGCCACTACCAGGAGCGGGTGGACGGCACCAAGATCCGTAAGCGGAGCGAGAGCTTCCGCGACCACTACTCCCAGGCGACGCTGTTCTGGAACAGCATGTCCGGCTGGGAGAAGGAGCACATCGTCGCGGCGTTCCGGTTCGAACTCGGCAAGGTGGAGCGCAAGGAGATCCGCGAGGGCGTCGTCGAGCACCTGAACCACGTCGACCACGACCTGGCCGTCTCCGTCGCCGAGGGCATCGGCGTCGAGCCGCCGGCGAAGGCGGCCGCGCCCAACCACGGCCGCAGCTCCCCCGCGCTGAGCCAGGCGAACGCCCCGACGGACACGGTCGCCGGCCGCAAGGTCGCGATCCTGGCCGCCGACGGCGTCGACGCCGAGGACGTGCGGACGGTGCGGGACGCGCTGGCCGAGGCGGGCGCGGTGCCCGAGGTGCTGGCCGCCCGCGACGGGGCCGTGCGGGCCGCCTCCGGCGGCGTCGTCGAGGTGTCCCGTGCGCTGACGACCGTCGGCTCGGTGCTCTACGACGCGGTCGTCGTCCCCGGTGGAGGTGAGGCCGTGCGCGCCCTGGAGGGTGACGGTGACGCCGTCCAGTTCGTCGCCGAGGCATTCAAGCACGGCAAGGCGGTCGGGGCGCTCGGCGACGGCGTCGGCCTGCTCACCGTGGCCCGGTTGAACGGCGTGCGCACCGGCGGGGACGGCGTGCGCGACGAGCACGGCGTCGTCACGCAGCCCTCCTCCGGCGGTGCCTCGCCGGGCTTCCTGGAGTCGCTTACCCGGGCGATCGCCGCACACCGGCACCACGACCGGGATCTGGCGTCGGTACCTGCCTGAGCGACCGCTCCGCCGCCGGCCGTGTCTCCGGCCGGAGACACGCACACCGCCTGGCGGCGGCCCTCCAGTGGACCGCCGTCAGGCGCCCGTTGGTACGCCCTACGGCACGCAGTCGCCGCTTGCCTCTTTCGCTTGCGCCTGCCTCTTGCGCCCCGGTGCGGGGACCGGCGTGCTCAATCCCTGCCGCGCCCGGTCGCGGCGTCGCGGGCCTTGTCACCTCGAATACGTTCGCCGTGATCCATCCCTGGTTCCCTCGCTTTGCCGCGGGCTCCCCCTGCCCGTAAGGATGGCGGGAAAACGCGCGGCCACGAACCGTCAGCGGCGCGCCCGGGCGGTCTCCCGGCGGTTGGCCTTCTCGATCGCCTCGACGAGCTGTTCCTTGGTCATCGAGGAGCGGCCCTTGACCCCGAGCCGGCTCGCGACCTCGTACAGGTGGCTCTTACTGGCGTTCGCGTCGACGCCCTCGGTGCTGGGCTCCCCGCGCGACCTGGGCCGGGGCGCCGCCGACTGGCGGTCCGAGGGCCCCTTCGCCCCGCGGGCCTTGCGCTCCCAGTGGTCGCCGACCTTTTCGAACTTGTGCTTCAGCGCGCCATAGGCGGTGCGGTGGGCGCGCTCGCCCTCGCCGTACTCCTCCACCGCCGAGTCGTGCGCCTTGATCCAGGTGCGCTGCGCCTCCTCGGGCGAGCGCCGCAGCGTCGAGGGAAGCTCCTTCTTCCCTGGCATCGCCGCCTCCTCTCCTCCCGGGACGTCCCCGGTCTGTATACATCCGGACTCTCTGGCGGGCGTATCCGGTGGATCCCGCCGCGCGCTTCGGGTCAGGACAACTCGGGCAGTATCTGCTCGGCATAGAAGGAGAAGAACTCTTCCTGGTTCGGCCCGATCTGGTTGATGTAGACCTCGTCGTATCCGGCGTCCACGTATTCCTTGATCGCCGAGATGTGCCGCTCCGGGGCCGGGCCGCACGGCAGGTTCTCCTCGATCATCTCCTCGGTGATGAGCCGGGAGAGCTGGGCGAAGTGCCGGGGCAGCGGCAGCAACTGTGCGGCCTCGCCCGGCAACTGCCCGTTGCGCCACAGGTGGTGGGCGGTCTTGCGGGCGTCGGCGGCGTCCCGCGCCCAGCACACCTTCATGCCGGCCTGGGCCGGCTTGCCCTCGCCGCCGGAGGACCGGAACGTGTGCAACAGGTCGGCGTCCGGCATCATGGTCATGTAGCCGTCGGCGATCCGCGCGGCCAGTCGTGCCGACTTGTCGCCGAACGCCGACATGTAGATCGGCGGCGGCTCGTCCGGCAGGGTGTACAGCTGTGCCGTGTCGACGTTGTAGTGCTTCCCCTGGTGGCTGACCATCTCGCCGGTGAACAACCGGCGCATGATGCCCACCGCCTCTTCGAGCATCTCGCGTCGTACCGCCGCCGGCGGCCAGGTCGACTGGACGATGTGCTCGTTCAGCGCCTCGCCGGTGCCGACGCCTAGCGCGAACCGGCCGTCGGTGATCGCCGTGCTGGTCGCCGCGGCCTGCGCGACGATCACCGGGTGCATCCGCACGAGCGGGCAGGTCACCGCCGTCGTGATCGGGAGCGACGTCGCCTGCGACAGCGCGCCGATCATCGACCACACGAACGGGCTCTGGCCCTGCTCGTCGAGCCACGGATGGAAGTGGTCAGAGATCCACAACGCCTCGAAGCCGGCGTCCTCCGCCATCGTGGCCTGGCGCACCAGCTCCTGCGGCGAGTGCTCCTCGCATGACAGGAAGTATCCGAAAGTGGTCATGCCGTTCCCGGTTCCCCGCCCACGGCATTGAAACCGCCGGCGCGGGCGAGGCCGGCCGCACCGGCACGTGCCCCGTACGGGCACGACACCCGCCTTCAGGACCGCCGGCATCGTCCTGCTCAACGTGCACTGATGGGGGGACGCGCGCCCGTCGGCGCCGCCGCGCGGCCGGGCTCGGTCAGAGCGGGTGCGCGGCCAGCTCGGCGTAGGCGGCGCGGACGTCGCCGGCGGTCAGCGTCGTCAGGTCCCCGGTCGTCGCAGCGGCACCGAGGGCGGCGACGCGGACGTCGCGGCAGCCGCAGGCCTTCTCATACAGCGAGCGGACGAAGCGTCCGTTGCCCAGCTCGTCGATCCGGCCGAGGCCGCAGACCCGCTGGAAGATACCGGCCAGGTCGTCCAGCGCGGCCTCCTCCCAGGTGTCGCCGGCCTGGCCGGCCAGCGCCACCGCGATCTGGAGCAGTTCGTCCGGCCCGTAGGAGGGGAACCGGACCCGCTCGGAGAAGCGCGAGGCCAGGCCCGGGTTGGAACGCAGGAACCGGTCCATGTCGTCCTCGTAGCCGGCCAAAATGATCACGAGCCGTTCGCGGTCGTCCTCGGCGCGCTTCAGCAGCGTCTGCACCGCCTCGGCGCCGAACGCGTCGCCGCCGGCGTACCCGGGGTTGACCAGCGCGTACGCCTCGTCGATGAACAGCACGCCGCCGAGAGCGGAATCGATCACCTTGTTCGTCTTCAGCGCCGTCGCGCCCAGGTGCTCGCCGACGAGGTCCGCGCGCTGCACCTCGACCACCTCGGGACGGGCCAGCAGGCCGAGCGCGGCGAACACGCGGCCGAGCACGCGCGCGACGGTCGTCTTGCCGGTACCCGGCGGCCCGGTGAAGACGAAGTGCCGCGTCGGCGGGTGGGTGACCAGGCCCTGCTTCTCGCGCAACCGCCCCACGCGCAACTGAGCGGCGATCGCGTGCACCTGACGCTTCACCGGCTCCAGGCCGATCATCGCGTCGAGGGCCGCGAGAGCCTCCTCGACGGTCGGCGTCTCGGCGTACCCGCGGTAGCGCTCGGTCAGCTCCGCGAAGGCGTACTCGACGTCGACCGCGTCCACGGTGACGAGTTCGTCGGGCGTGGGCGTGAAGCCGGCGTCGACGATCCGGACGTCGCGGGCTCGCGCTGCCAGCTCGATCAGTGACCGCACGAACCGGCCGTTGCCGAGCTCGTCGACGATGCCGCGCCGGGCGACGTCCTCGAACCGCGCGAGCAGGCGGGAGGAGGCCTCGGGGCCGAGGCGGTCGCCGCGCAGCCCAGCGTGGTACTCGGCGATTTGGAGAAGCTGGGCGGGCTCGTACGAGGGGAACCGCACGTGCGTGCCGAACCGCGAGCTCAGGCCGGGGTTGGAGTCGAGGAACGCCTCCATCTCGGCCTCGTAGCCGGCGAGGATGATGACAATGTCGTAGCGGTCGTCCTCGGCCCGTTGCAGCAGCGTCTGCACGGCCTCGTTGCCGAACCGGTCGGGCTGCCCGTCGCCGGAGCCCACGAGCGCGTACGCCTCGTCGATGAACAGCACGCCGCCCAGCGCGCGGTCCACCAGCTCGTTGGTCTTGATCGCGGTGGCGCCGAGGTACTCGCCCACGAGGTCGGCCCGCTGCGCCTCGACGAGCTGCGGCGTCGGCAGCAGGCCGAACGCGTAGAAGATCTTCGCGATGACGCGGGCCACGGTCGTCTTGCCGGTGCCGGAGGGACCGACGAACACGAAGTGCCGCATCGGCTTCTCGACCGGGAACCCGGCGGCGGCCCGCATGCGCGCCGCCTCGATCGACGCGGCGATGGACCGCACCTGACGCTTGACCGGCTCCAAACCGATCATGGCCTCCAGCTCGGCGAACGCCTCGTTGACGGAGATCTCCGGCACGTCCTCGGCCGGGCGTTCCTGGGGCTGCCCCGCGTAGTCGCCCTCCGCGTAGTCCTCCTGCGCCCAGCCGGTCTCGTACGCCTCGCCGGGCACGATGCGCCGTGCCTGCCACCAGCGGTAGACCAGGACCGCGAACGCCACGACCCACGCGGGCACGGCGTTCAGCCGGGGCAGCGGGTTCGCGAGCGCGGCGGCGACGGTGCCGGCCAGCCCCAGGGCGACGACCGCCGTGCGCCACGGGGCGTAGGCGTGGATGCGGTGCGCCAGGAATGCCACCGGTGCCGCGAGGGCCGCGAGGACGATCGCTTCGTGGCCACCGGCCGGGTACAGGTGGCTGAGCGGGATCGCCGCCGCGAGCCAGCAGGCGACGACGAAGGCGGTTGCCATCCCGCTCGGCGAGCGGAGCGTGAAGTCGACGACGAGGAGGAGGGTGGCCGCGAAGACCACCGTCGTGGGCAGCGGCCAGCCGGCGACGACCGCGGCGGCCGCGGATCCGACGACCAAAAGAAGGAACGTCAGCCTGCGCAATCCGGGCTGGACGCGGAAATAGCCCCAGCGGGCACGTTCGAACAGATCACGCGCCATCGGAGGGCGCGATCGGGACCTGCCGAACGGTCGCATCGTTCTCCCTCACGCCTGAAGACGTGTATAGCGCAGCCGGGGCGCCGAATGGCAGGACCTATTGCGATGCGCGCCCCGGAAAAGTCCGTTGGCCGGCGGCATCGCGCCGGTCGCCGCGCCCGGCGACGGCGCCGCACCGATGGGCAATGGTCCCCCCGGATGCGATCGTGCGGACGGCGGGCGGCGGGTTTTCCGTGCCGGTGACTGGCGGTACGGCCGGTCGGTCGATCCCGCACCCCGCCAGAAATACCGTACAACGGGGACGTCTCAGACAAGGCGCGCCGGTGATAAACCGGCGGCGGGCCGGAAACGGAATCGCCGGCGGCGCCCGATCCCGGCTTCGCCGCGGCATTCGCCGCCAGGCGGACGGCACGCGGCCCGGTCCCCGGCGCGCCTGCCGCCCCCGGTGGCGGGGCCCGGACGGCGACCGCCGGACCGGCCGGGCACACGGTCGTCGTGCCCGGCGCCGCCGCGACCACTATCCCTTCGCCAGCTGCTCGGCGAGCCTCTTGTCCCGGGCCACCCGGACGAGGGCGGCAGCGAGCTGCGCGATCTCGCGTTCCTTCACCAGGTCGGCCAGGCGCTTGGGATCCGTCGGCAGGCCGAGACGCTCGGCGCCCTTCACGGCGACGTCGTCGAAGTAGGGACGCAGCCACGGCCACACGGCTTGCGCCTCGCGGCAGAAGGCGTCCGCGCCGACCGGGCCGATGCCGGGGAACTCCTCCAGCAGCTCGCGGGCCCGGCCCACGTCCCGCTCGGCCGCGATCGGCAGCCGACGCAGATCGCCGCTGTAGCGCTCCATGACCAGGTCGGCCATGTCGCCGAGGCGGCTGGAGGTGCTCTCGTCATATCGGACGTACTTGGCGCGATCCAGCGCGTCGACCCGCTGCCGCCAGCTCATCCGGGCCAGACCGCGCGCGGTGCCGCCGCCGCCCTCGAACAGCTCCCGCGCCGCGGCGACCGCGATCTCGGCGTTGATGCGGGCGCTGAGCAGGTTCGCCAGCACCAGCAGCTTGAAGAGCGCAGCGGGCTGATCCTTGAGCGGAATCCCGGCGTCCTCGGCGTACGTGCGACCGGCCTCTGACAGCAAGGCCCTGACCGTCTTGTCCATGAGGGGCACCTCCACGTAGGCAGGTCCTTACCCCGTAACCGACGTTCTTAGTACGGGTACTCGTTTGGAGTAATGGTCCAGAAGGGCGGCGTTCCGCTCATCTCCCCCGGGCGTGTTGGCGCTCACCCAGAGCGGCAGCTCGGCCCGCTCGGCGAGCCGGGCGAGCAGCAGGTTCCACAGATATACGCACGAAAGAGACGACAGCGCCGCCGTACGCGGGGCGTCCTGGGGGTAGGAGACGTCGCCGGGCGGCGCGAGCGTGTCGAGCACGAGATCGGCGACCTCCCCCAGCTTCCGGCCCGCCCGCGCCGGCGCGATCGCCATCGACGGCCCGGACACCACCGCGATCACCGGCAGGCCGCGCGCCTTCGCCGCGGCCGCCAGCTCGACCGGATAGGGGTTCGCGCCGCTGTTGGAGAAGATCACCACGACGTCGCCGGGCCGCGGTCCGGCCGCGTCCAGCACCCGCGCGGCCAGCCCCGGCCGGCGTTCGGCCTCAGTCGCCGGCCAGGCACCGTGCAGGGGGGAGATCTCGGGCCGGTACAGCGGGTAGACGCATGCCAGCCCGCCCGCGCGGAAGAACCCTTCGAGGACCACCGCCAGCGAGTGCCCCGACCCGCCCAGATAGATCAGGCCGCCGCCGCGGACGGCGTCGAGCAGGGGGCCGCAGGCCCGGTCGAGCGCCTCGGCGTTGTGGCGCTCGACGCGTTCGAGGTGTGCGCGCATCCAGTCCATCAGTCGGGTCTACCACGCCCGCCGCCCGCGCGATGCGGCGGTCAGATCAGGGAGAGCTGGCCCTCGATGTCGGGGCGGTGCTTCTTGAGGTGCCGCCACTCGGGGAGATCGTCCAGGTACGACCACGAGAGCCGGTGGTGCGGCGTCGGGCCCAGCCTCCGCAGCGCCTCCTGGTGGACGGGCGAGGGGTAGCCGGCGTTGTCGCCGAAACCGTACTCGTCGCAGCCGAGTCCGGCCATCAGCGCGTCCCGGTGCACCTTGGCCAGCACGGACGCCGCGGCGACCGACACCGACCGCTGGTCGGCCTTCACCTCGGTGCACACCGGCCACGGCCGCCCGCCGCCCGAGGAACGGCGGCCGAGGAAGTTGTGCACGCCGTCCAGGATGACGGCGTCCGGGCGGACGGGCAGGGCCTCCAGCGCCCGTACGGCGGCGCGGCGCAGCGCCTCCGTCATGCCGACCTCGTCGATCTCCTCTGGATCGGCCGCGCCGAAGGCGTAGGCGGTCAGCCATCCGGCGAGCCGTTCGGCGATCGCGGCGCGGCGGCGGGGCGTCAGCATCTTCGAGTCGGTGAGCCCCTCGGGCGGGGCGCTGCGGTCGGTCACGGCCGCGCAGACGATGACGGGTCCGGCCCAGGCGCCCCGGCCGACCTCGTCGACCCCGGCGATACAGGTGGCACCGGCGGCCGCGAGCCGTTCCTCGATCGCATAGCCCGGCCCCGCCGCGCCGGTGCCGCCATCGGCCGGTGCCGCCGAACCCGTACGCGCCCTCGCCTTCGCGAGCTCGGGTGCGTCCGGCTCCCTCGCCAGGGTCGGGACCGCCCCCGCCGGCGCCGGCTCCGTCCCCACCACCGCCGGGTCCCTCACCGCCGGCGCCGGCTCCGTCGCCGCCGAGGCCGAAGCCGTACCGTCGCGCTCGTCGCCGCCGTTCCCCGTCGATCCGTCTCCTCGCATGGCGGCCATCTTCGCAGCGATCCCGCGCATCCAGGCGGCGCCGCGCTGAATCGACCGCGCGGTACGGGGGAGGCCGTTCCCTAAGTCGGTCGGCACGGGGATGACAGCGGTCACGATCATGCGTTGGACACATACCGGTCGGTACAAGACCCTGGACGGGCACAGAAGGGAATCCATGTCCTCGTCGTCTTCCGTCGCCGGCGCCCGGACGCCCGCGCCGCCACGACTGGGCCGGGGCATCGTCACGCTCCTGTCGGTCGCGACCGGCGTGTCGGTTGCGAACAACTACTACGCCCAGCCGCTCCTCGACGCCATGCGCGGCTCGCTCCACCTCTCGCACGGCCTGGCCGGGCTGGTGGTGACGCTGGCGCAGATCGGTTACGCCATCGGGCTGGTGTTCCTGCTGCCGCTCGGCGACCTGGTCCAGCCGCGCCGCCTGGTCGTCACCCTCACGGCGGTGAACGCCGCCGCCCTCGCGGGCATGGCCGCCGCGTCGTCGGGGCCGATGCTGCTGGGCGCGGCCGTCGTCGTCGGCGCGCTGTCGGTGGTGGCCCAGATCCTCGTGCCGTTCGCCGCCACGCTGGCCGGCGAGGAGGAACGCGGCCGGGTCGTCGGTACCGTCATGAGCGGCCTGCTGCTCGGCATCCTGCTCGCCCGCACGGCGGCGGGCCTGCTCGCCCGGATCGGCGGCTGGCCGACCGTGTACTGGGCGGCCTCGGCGCTGATGGTGGTCATGGCGGTCGCGCTGCGGTTCGGGCTGCCCGCGGCGCGTCCACCGGCGCGGGCGAGCTACGGCGCGCTCCTGCGGTCGGTGCCGGCGCTCGTCCGCGAGGAGCCGGTGCTGCGGCTGCGCATGGCGTACGGGGCGCTGTCGTTCGCGATGTTCAGCACGCTGTGGACGTCGCTGACATTCCTGCTGTCGGGCCCGGCCTACCGGTACCCGGTGAGCGTCATAGGGCTGTTCGGCCTGGTCGGGGCGGCCGGGGCGCTCGGCGCGAGCCTGACCGGCCGGCTGGCGGACCGGGGCGCGGTCCACCTCACCACCGGGGCGGGCGTGCTGTTGCTCCTGCTGTCGTGGTCGGGCATCTGGGCGGGCGGGCGGTCGCTCGCCGCGCTGCTCGCCGGGATCATAGTGCTCGACCTGGCCGTCCAGATGGTCCACATCTCGAACCAGAACGAGATCTACCGGCTCCGCCCCGAGGCGCGGGCCCGTCTCACCTCCGCCTACATGACGGCGTACTTCTTCGGCGGCGCGGTCGGCTCGGCGGCGTCCTCGTACCTGTTCGGGGCGTGGGGCTGGCCGGGGGTGTGCGCCTTCGGCGCGGCGGTCGGCGTGGTCACGCTCGCCGTGTGGCTGGCTGCCCGGGTCCGCCACCGCGCACCGACGCGACCGTAGGGCGCTCCGCACACGGCACCGAGCGCCCGGCCCCGGCGTCCGGCCCGCCGCGCCCATCACCCCACGGCCCCCACGGCCCGCCGCGTGGGTCGCCCCCCGGCGTCCCTGCGCCGCGGCGTCCGAGCGTTCCGGCGCCCTTCCCCGCGCCCGGTGCCCCGGGCCCGGAGCGCTCGGCCCGTGGCGTCCGCCGGGACGCGCGGCTCACGATCGGGCAACGGCCCGCCGGACCCGCTGGCGCAGACCCCACCGTGACGGAATCATCCAACAGATGCGGATGATACGGACATATCACGATATCGCCGCCTCCGGCGGTACGGCGTTCCGGACGCTCGGGGCGTCCGCCCGGACGAAGCGGCACCAGGAGGAACGTGATGCGTGACCGGCCGGTGTACGACGTCGTGGCCCTGCTCGCGCGGTGCGCCGTCGGAGTGGTGTTCCTGGTGCACGGCTGGCAGAAGATCCAGGTGGGCATGACCGCCACCAGCCGGAGCTTCGGCGCGCTGGGCGTCCCGGCGCCGACCGCGGCGGCCGTCTACGCCACGTTCGCCGAGTTGCTGGGCGGCGCGGCGCTGATCCTCGGCCTGGCGCTGCCGGTGGCGGGCGCGCTGCTCTTCCTCGACATGGCGGGCGCCTTCTCGTTCGTCAACGCCCGGCACGGCCTTCTGCTGGTCGACCAGGGACGGGTGAAGAACGGCTTCGAGCTCGTGCTCGTGCTCGGGCTGGCCGCGCTGCTGTTCGCCGCCGGCGGCGGAGGACGACTCACCCTCGACCGCCACCTGTTCGGGCCGCGCGGCCGGGGTCCACGGCACCCGGGCGGGCCGGAGCCCCCGCCCGGCAGGCGGGACGGCGGACCGGTGACCGGCCGGGACGCCGATGCGCCGGCCCCGCTCGGATCGGGCGGAGCGGGCGGGCCCGGCGGGACGGGCACGGCCGCGCCGGGCGATCGTGCGGCGACGACCGGACGGGCGTCGGGGGAGGCGGCCGGCGGCTCGCCGGGCCGCCGCTCCGGAGACGATGGGCCGGGTGCCGCCGACACGCCCGCCGGCGACGTCGAGGACGACACGGCGGACGGCTCCTTCGACGATCTGGCCGCGCGTACCGGCTCTGTGCGGCACCCGCGCACCGGACGCGGAACGGCCGGCACGTCGCGGGACGTACCGGTCGCCGGGATGAAGCGCCCCTCCGCCGCCGACGACGGCCCCACCGGCACGACCCGCAGGAAGGGCCGTCCCGGCAAGACCGCCTGACCCACCCGGCGTCGCCGACGCGCCCTCGGCCCGCACGCCCCACACCCCCGCTCCGACGACGACCCGCGGACCCGCGAGAGCCGCCCCGCCGCCCGAGCGACCCGGCGTCGCCGGACGCGCCGGCCGCCCGCACGGGCGCCCCCGCTGCCGACGGCCATCCCGCAGGCATGCTCGCACGTGGCGTTCGAAACGACCGCCTGGCGGGTTGCCCACGGACCGGCGAAGCGCTCGGCCGGCGGGCCGGCCGCGAGCCGGCGGCGGACCCGCGACCGGCCGCGGACCGGTGGAGCGCCTCACCGGCGACCTGCCGCGGACCGTCAGGGCCGGGTCCGGCCGCGAGCCGTCAGGGCCAGCCGCGGACCGCCGGGAGGCCGGTGGCGGACCCGCGTCCCGGAAGGCCCGGCGGCGGGCCGGCGCGCGGCCGGTCAGCGGCCGCGCAGGGTGCGGTAGCGCTCGACCAGGGCGGCCGTGGAGCCGTCCAGCCCTGAGGTGTCCGCGTGCTCGCCGGTGAGCCGAGGTTCGAGCCGCTTGGCCAGCACCTTGCCCAGCTCGACCCCCCACTGGTCGAAGGAGTCGATGTCCCAGATCGCGCCCTGCACGAAGACCTTGTGCTCGTACAGCGCGATGAGCTGGCCGAGCACCGACGGGCTCAGCTCGCTCGCCAGGATCGTCGTCGTGGGTCGGCTGCCGGGGAACGTGCGGTGCGGGACCTGCTCGGCCGGCACGCCCTCGGCCGCCACCTCCTCGGCGGTCTTGCCGAACGCCAGCGCCTGGCCCTGCGCGAACAGGTTCGCGATCAGCAGGTCGTGCTGGTCGGCGAACTCGCCGAGCTCGGCGATCGGCCGGGCGAAGCCGATCAGGTCGGCCGGGACGAGCCCCGTGCCTTGGTGCAGCAGTTGGTAGTAGGCGTGCTGGCCGTTGGTGCCGGGCGTACCCCACACGATCGGGCCGGTGTCCCAGTCGACCATACGGCCCTGGCGGTCGACCGACTTGCCGTTCGACTCCATGTCGAGCTGCTGGAGGTAGTCGGTGAACCGGGACAGGTAGTGGCTGTACGGCAGCACGGCGTGGCTCTGTGCGCCGTGGAAGTCGTTGTACCAGATGCCGAGCAGGCCCAGGAGCATCGGCGCGTTCCGCTCCGCCGGCGCCGTGCGGAAGTGCTCGTCGATCAGGTGGAAGCCGTCGAGGAACTCGCGGAACCGCTCCGGGCCGACCGCGATCATCAGCGACAGGCCGATGGCCGAGTCGACGGAGTAGCGGCCGCCCACCCAGTCCCAGAACTCGAACATGTTGGCGATGTCGATGCCGAACTTGGCGACCCGCTCGGCGTTGGTGGACACGGCGACGAAGTGGTGCGCGACCGCGGCGTCGTCGCCGAGGGCCGACAGCAGCCAGCGCCGCGCCGACGTCGCGTTCGTGATCGTCTCGACGGTGGTGAAGGTCTTGGAGGAGACGATGAACAGGGTCTCGGCCGGGTCGATGTCGCGCACGGCCTCGTGCAGGTCGGCGCCGTCGACGTTGGAGACGAACCGGAAGGTGCGGGAGCGGTCGGTGAACGGCCGCAGCGCCTCGTACGCCATCTTGGGGCCGAGATCGGAGCCGCCGATGCCGATGTTGATCACGTTGCGGATCGGCCTGCCCGTGTGGCCCTTCCACTCGCCCGAGCGCACCCGGTCCGCGAAGGCGGCCATCCTGTCCAGCACCTCGTGCACCGGCGGGATGACGTCCCGGCCGTCGACCTCGACCCGCGCGCTCCGTGGCGCGCGCAGGGCGGTGTGCAGCACGGCCCGGCCCTCGGTCACGTTGATCTTCTCGCCGGCGAACATGGCGTCGCGCAGCTCCGTGACACCGCGGGCGGCGGCCAGGTCGCGCAGCAGCCGCAGCGTCTCATCGGTGATCAGGTGCCGTGAGTAGTCGATGTAGAGGTCGCCGACCTCCAGCGCGTACCGGCGGCCTCGCTCCGGGTCGGCGGCGAACAGCTCGCGCAGCGACCGCTCGCCGAGCTCGCGCCGGTGCCGTCGCAGCGCCTGCCATTCGTCCGTCTGATCGAGCCGCACACCGTCGGACATCCCTGCCTCCAGTTCACTCGCGTTTCGGGGTGCCCTCCCCTGCGGGTGCCCCCTCATGGACCATCCAACCGAAGCGGCCGCCGCCGGGTGGCGGGGATCGCCGAGGTCACGGCCGTCAGGGCACCCGGGCGGTCCATTCGGCGGTGCCGAACTTGGCCACGACCCGCTTGGCCGCGGCCTCCAGCTCGCCGTCGGTCAGGCGATCGTCGGTCAGGCCGTACCGGCCGCGGAAATGGGCGATCATCCGGTCGATGATCTGCGACCGGGGCAGGCCGGTCTGCCGCCGCAGCGGGTCGACCCGCTTGTTCGCGCTCGCGATGCCCTTGTCCGAGATCTTCTCCCGGCCGATCCGCAGCACCTCGAGCATCTTCGCCGCGTCGATGTCGTACGCCATCGTCACGTGGTGCAGCACAGCGCCGGCGCTGAAGCGCTTCTGCGCCGCCCCGGCGATCTTGCCGTTGTCGGAGGTGATGTCGTTCAGCGGCTGGTACCACGCCCGGATCCCCACGTCGCCGAGCGCGCCCAGCACCCAGTCGTCCAGGAAGGCGTAGCTCTCGGCGAACGTCATGCCCTGCACGAGCGCCGTCGGGGCGTAGATCGAGTACGTGATGGTGTTGCCCGGCTCGATGAACATGGCGCCGCCGCCGCTGATCCGCCGCACCACGGTCACGCCGTGCCGTTCGGCGCCGTCCGGGTCGACCTCGCCCCGCAGCGACTGGAAGCTGCCGATGACCACGGCCGGCGCGGCCCATTCCCACACGCGCAGGGTCGGCGGCCGCCGGCCCGCGGCGACCTCTTCGGCCAGCACCTCGTCGATGGCCATGTGCAGGGCCGGATCCTGCGGCGGTTCGTGGATCAGCCGCCACTCGTAGTCGCGCCAGTCGGCGGCTCCGGTCAGCGCCCGCCGCACCGCGATGCCGACGGCCTCGGCCGAGAACCCGAGCATCGTCGTGCCGGCCGGCAGCCACGCCTCGACGCGGGCGGCGATCTCGCGCGCCTCCAGGGCCGCGGGCAGGCCGTCCAGCGCCGCATCGATCGTCTCCAGCGCGCCGTCGGGTTCGAGGAAGAAGTCGCCGCTGACGCGGGGGTTGCGCAGCCGGCCCTCCTCCACGTCGAGGTCGACGACGACGAGCTTGCCGCCCGGCACCTTGTACTCCGCGTGCATCCGGTCCATCCGTAACCACTCGAGGCGACCTGACGCCGTCCGTGTGACGGCCGATCACCTCTGCTCAACCGCGATGCCGGGGCGCGGATTCCGGCGCAGCGCAGCGGGCGCCGGAGCGGCAGGACGGGAGACGTCGCGAGTCGGCCACCGGATACGACCGAAGCAAATAATCTGATGGCGGATCGAGCTGGAGGGTTCCCATGGCCACGAGCGTTCCGACCCGCACCGTCGCGGACCTGTCGTACCTGCTGTCGCACACCGCGCACGTGCTGGCCACCCGCATGAGCGCCGCGTTCGAGGAGGTCGGGCTGACGCCCCGGGGTTACTGCGTGCTGTTCCACGCCCTTGAGGAGGAACGCACCCAGATCCAGCTCGCCGAGATCTCCGACCTCGACAAGACCACGATGGTCGTGACGGTGGACGAGCTGGAGAAGGCGGGGTTCGCCCGGCGCCGCCCGTCGAGCTCCGACCGCCGCGCCCGGATCATCTCCGTGACGGAGGCGGGCGAGCGTGCCGTCGCGGAAGGCGTGCGCGTCGCCGACCGCGTCCACCGCGAGGTGCTCGACGCGCTCCCCGAGGGTGAGCGGGAGGTGCTGGTCCGCGCCCTGTCCCGCCTGGCAGAGGGCCCCCTGGCGACTCCGGTGGACTGCGAACGTCCGGTGCGGCGGGCGCGCCGGCCCCGTGCCTGAATCCCGCGCGCCAAAATCAGGACCGAAAAAGATGGTCTATAACAAAACAATCTGCTAACTTCTCAACCGGTTGCTTCGCCTACCGGGGAGACGTTCATGGCACCGCGGACATCACCTGCCGGGCGCGCGCGGTCGCGCGGCCCGGCGCTCCTTGTGCTCTGCACCGCGAGCCTCATGATCATTCTGGACGGCAGCATCGTCACGGTCGCACTGCCATCCATTCAGCGGGACCTCGGCTTCTCCGCGTCGGGGCTCACCTGGACCGTCAACGCGTACATGATCGCCTTCGGCGGGCTGCTCCTGCTCGCCGGGCGGCTCGGCGACCTGGCCGGCCGCAGGCGGGTGTTCGTGACCGGGCTCGCGCTGTTCACGGCGGCCTCGCTGCTGTGCGGGGCGTCGACGGGACGGGCGACGCTGATCGCGGCGCGGTTCGCGCAGGGTGCGGGCGGGGCGCTGGCCTCCGCCGTCAGCCTCGGCATGATCGTCGTGCTGTTCCCGCAGCCGAGGGAGCGCGGCCGGGCGATCGGCGCGTTCGGGTTCGTCGGCGCCGCGGGCGCGTCGATCGGCCAGGTGCTCGGCGGTGTCCTCACCGAGGCCGCGGGCTGGCACTGGGTCTTCTTCGTCAACGTCCCGCTGGGCGTCGCGGCGGTGGCGGCGGCCCTGCGCGTGCTGCCCGCCGACCGCGGGCCGGGCCTGCGCGGCGGCGCCGACGCCCTCGGCGCGGTGCTGGTCACCGCCGGGCTGATGCTCACCGTCTTCACGATCGTGCAGACCGGCCGGCACGGCTGGGCGTCCGCGCCCACCCTCGGGTACGCGGCGGCGTCTGCGGCGCTGCTCGCCGGCTTCGTCGCGCGGCAGGCGACGGCGTCCCGGCCGCTGCTGCCGCTGCGCACGCTGCGGTCGCGCGGCGTGGCCGGGGCGAACGCCGTCCAGGTCCTGATGATCGCCGCGCTGTTCGGGTTCCAGGTGCTGATCGCGCTCTACCTGCAGGACGTGCGCGGGTACGGCGCGGCCGGCACCGGCCTGGCCATGCTCCCGGCCGCGGCGGCGATCGGAGCGGTGTCCCTCGGCCTGTCCGCGCCGCTGAACGCGCGCTTCGGCGAACGCGCGATGCTGCTGACCGGACTGGCGCTCCTGGTGGCGGCGCTCGGGCTGCTCACCCGCCTGCCGGTGCACGCCGGGTACGCGCGGGACCTGCTGCCGACGATGCTGCTCGCCGGCGGCTTCGGCCTGGCGATCTCCTCGCTGACCGTGCTCGCCATGTCCGCCGCCGGTCCGGACGACGCCGGAGTCGTCTCGGGGCTCTTCAGCACGACGCAGCAGGTGGGCGCCGCGCTGGGCGTCGCGGCGCTGACCACGCTGGCGACCGCGCGGTCCCGCGGGCTGCGCGCGGCCGGTCACGACGGCGCCGCCGCCGTGACCGGCGGCTTCCACCTGGCCTTCGGCGTCGGCGCGCTGCTCATCGCGGTCGCCTTCGCCGTCGCGGCGGCCGTTCTCCGCCCGCCCGGCCGTCGCGACGGCCCGGCCAAGCCGGCACGGCCGGCCGCCCGCCCCACCCCGCGCACGATCA
>JBEHYF010000061.1:0-30759 GCA_048498315.1 Actinomycetota bacterium | reverse complement strand
GACCCGGCAGTGCCGACCCGGCAGTAGCGAACCCGGCCGCGTCGACCCGGCCGCGTCGACCCGGCCATACCGTCTCACCGGACGTCGTCCATTGACCCGAGCTGGGAGTCTGCTGCACAAGGTTTGATGTGAGGACGGGAAGAGTGGCCCCGGGGACCCAAGTCAGGCCACCGGACGCCGTCCATTGACCTGGCGGGATGCAGGTGGTCGGGTCCGGGGCGTGGCCGGGCCTGGCGAGGTGATGGCAACGTCACGGGATGTCGTCCGGTCACGTGGCCGGGGCACTGCCGGTTCGCCCAGGGTCGTCGGCGTGCACGGCGCAGCGGTCGAGGTCGAAGCCCGACTTGCGCACAGCGGTGATGAGGGGCCGCCACGGTTCCCAGCCCGGGTTCGCATGGCGCCCGAGCAGCACGGCGGCGACGGAGGCGACTCCGGCCTCCTTCAACGCGTACGCCGCCGACTGCACGCGTGAACCGGTCGTCCACGTGTCGTCCAGCAGGAGAACGGCCGCACCGTCCAGCGTGATCGGCGAACCGTGCGGCACCGAGAACCGGTCGGCATGGAACGACCGGCTCTCCGGGCTGATCGCGGGATTCGCGGCCATCGGAAGCCAGGGGAGCCTGAGCCGTTCGCCGACGAGAGCCTGGAGGGGATGCGGACCGGGGCGCCCGCGCGTGCTGGGCACGACGGCGACGGCGTCGAAGGTGGGCATACCGGCCGCCCGCAGGATGCAACGGCCGTGATCGATGAGGAAGACCTGGAGCAGCAACAGCAGGTCGGCGCGTACGACGCCGGACCCGGGATGTCTTTTGTAGGACGCCAGGTTGAACGCGTGCTGCTCGCCCTTGATCGCGTAGGAGATCGGCACCACGACGTCGGCGGTTCGCCCGCCCGCAGCGCACAGGTGCTTCTCGCAGTTGGTGCAGCGGGTGTACGGACGGTTGGCCGGGCCCCGGCAGACGTAGCACACGCCGGGGCGTGGCGGCAGGGGGCTCTGCAGATAGCCGCTACGGCTCCTTACCCGTGCTCGCTGAGCCGTCCACGGGTCATGCCCAGGCAAACCTCGGAGCCTCCGGGAGTGCGTCAGGTGCGGTGTTGAGCTCTGTGATCACCTTGTCGGTGACCGTCAGTATGTCATCAACACCGCCCACGACGTGCACGCCTGGACGCTCCGCATACTCACGGGCCCAGTCGTTGCGGAGCAGTTCGCGCGGCATGATCACCGGACGGCCGTGCGCCAGCGCGAGCCGTGCCTGGATGCGGGCGCCGCTCTTGGCCGGAGCCTCGACCACGACGGTGGCGGCCGAGTAGCCGCTCATGACGGCGTTGCGCATCGGGAAGCTCTGCCTGCTCGGCGGCGCGTCCGGCCAGAACTGGCTGATCACCAGGCCTTCCCGGGCGATCCTCTCCTGGAGGTCGGCGTTTTCACGGGGGTACGCCCGGTTGATCCCTGTACCGATCACCGCGACCGTCCGGCCTCCACACGCCAAGGCCGCCCGGTGGGCCGCGCTGTCGATGCCCTTGGCCAGACCGCTCACCACAGTGACGCCATTGCGCGCGAGTTCGGATGCCACCGCTGTGGCGATCTTCAAGCCATGTGGCGATGCCTGTCGCGTCCCGACCACGGCGATGGCACGGTGATCGGCGGCCGTCATGCCGCGGCTGAAGAGAATCGGGGGCATTTGGTGGATGCCGCGCAGCTGCTCCGGATAGTCGTCATCGAAGAAGGCGTGGACGCCGATGCCGACCCGATTCCAGGCCTGGATCTGTTCCATCGCCGCATCGATCGCCGATTCAACGGCTTTGGTCTCCGGAAAGAGGGTGTCCTCAAGCCCGAGACGGCGCCGCAGCACGTCGACCGCGCTCTCGGCGTCGAGGACGTCGAGAGCGGTCTCCTGCCAGCGCGCTCCGGGCTGCTGGAGCAGCGCCACGAGAGCGGCTCGTTCTCGCAGCTCAGAAACCATGTCACCGATCGTACCGAGCGGCTTTGTCGAAATCCTCACCGCGTCCGTGGCCGGGGAATCAGCATACGTATTGTCGGCGATCCTGCCTACAGTGGCCACCATGACCGTTCAGCCCGTCCTCAGAGTCCCGGACGCCGCCGCGATTCGCGATGAGCTGACCGAGCTCGTCGTCAATGATCTACACGGGCCGGCGGCGGGGGAGTTCGAGGAATTCAGCGAGCGGCCCACCGACCGCTACACCTTGGGCCGTCTCGCCCCGAACGGCGCGGTCGTCGAGCCGGAGGAGCACGACCGGCTGGCCGACGCCGATGCCGATGTCGAGAGCGGCGACGACGAGCCCGATGCGCCGAACATCGCCAGCCTCTACCCCTCGTCGTACGGCTTCACCGTGCACGTCGAGGGATCGGTCACCGAACTGCTCGTGCACGGGTCCTGGGCGCGTTACGTCCGTGCCCGCGCGGAGGACGGCGGGCTGGTCTGGCGCCGCGAGCCGCTGGGCGGGTCCGAGACCATCTCGATCAAGTCGGGCGACCTGCGGCCCGTGCGGCTCAGCCCCGACCAGCCCGAGGTCGTGGTCCGGGGGCGTGCCCGCAAGCACAACGGCAACTGGCTCGTCAGCCTCTTTCTGGTCAACGGGCAGGCCGACGACCAGCGCAGCCCGGCGGCGTGGCTGTTCCAGGCCGAGCTGGCCGTCTCGGCCCCCGGTGGCGCCCCGGTCTTCCTGCGCCGCGTCGCGCGCTCGGCGGGCGGTGACCAGGCCGACCGGTCCGAGCGGCAGCGCCTGGCGATGGCCTACCGGTTCCATCCGGAGTTCGCGGTCGGGCACGGCGTCGCCGTGCACGCCGAACCCGCCGACGGCGATCCGATGCGGGCGGTGCGAGTCCGCACGGCGGCCGTTCCGATGTTCGAGGTGCCCGCCACCGACGTCCCGGACCCGCGGACCGACCCGGATCTTCCCGAACTCGCCGACGCCGAACTCGACATGAAACGCCTCGCCGAGCTCGACGCCGACGCCCTGCAGAGCGCGCTGCGGCCGCTCGTCGACGGATACCGCGCATGGCTGGGCCGTGCCCTCGACCGTCTCGACGACCCGGCCGAATGCCTCGCCGAGTACGCGGCCGAGGCCCGCCGCAACCTCGACGACGCCGCCCGCGCGGCCGACCGCATCGAGCAGGGCGTCCGGCTGCTCGCCGGCGACGCCGACGCGTTGCGCGCCTTCCGCTTCGCCAACGCCGCGATGCACCGCCAGCGCGTCCACACGATCGCGGCGGCCCGCCGCCGCGATCGGCCCGAGCTCGCCCTGGACGACGCGGTGGCGGCGGCCGATGTGCCGCGCAACCGGAGCTGGCGGCCCTTCCAGCTCGCCTTCCTGCTGCTGAACCTGCCGTCCCTGGCCGATCCGGCGCACCCGGAGCGTGGCGGCCGGCCGCTGGCCGACCTGCTGTGGTTCCCCACCGGTGGCGGCAAGACCGAGGCATACCTCGGCCTCACCGCCTTCACCCTCGCCATCCGGCGGCTTCAGGGAGACATGGCCGGGTTCGCGGCGGAGCGCGGCGTCGCGGTCGTGATGCGATACACGCTCCGGCTGCTGACCATCCAGCAGTTCCAGCGTGCCGCCGCGCTCATCTGCGCCTGCGAGACGCTGCGCCGCGACGACGAGGCCGCCTGGGGCGCCGAGCCGTTCCGTCTCGGCCTGTGGGTCGGCGGGCAGGTCACACCCAACCGGACGAACAAGGCCGCCGAGTGGCTCCAGGAGCTGCGGCGCAGCACCGGACCGCGGCACCGGTCGAGCGGTTCCCCGCACCAGCTCACCTCCTGCCCGTGGTGCGGCACCCTCATCGAGCCCGGCCGGGACATCGAGGTCGACGACGACCGGCGCCGTACTCTCATCCGCTGCCCCGATCCGTACTGCGCGTTCGGCGCCTACTCCGGCGACGGGGACGGGCTGCCGGTGCTCGTCGTCGACGAGGAGATCTACCGCCTGACCCCGAGTCTGCTGATCGCGACGGTCGACAAGTTCGCGCAGCTACCGTGGCGCGGCGAGACGCAGACGCTGTTCGGCCGTGCGCGGCGGCGGTGCGAGCGGCACGGCATGATCACCGACGATCTGGCGCAGGTCGCCTGCGAGGGGCGAACCTTCCACCTCCGCAAGGGCGCCCTGCCGCGCGCCGAGCACGTCACGGTCCCGGCGGCCCGGCCACCCGACCTGATCATTCAGGACGAGCTGCACCTGATCTCCGGGCCGCTCGGCTCGCTGGTCGGGCTGTACGAGACCGCGGTCGACCGTCTGTGCACGTGGGAACTGCCCGACGGCCGCATCGTCCTTCCCAAGGTCATCGCCTCGACCGCCACCATCCGGCGCGCGAACAAGCAGATCGCCGGCCTCTTCGCGCGGGGCACCGAGGTGTTCCCGCCGCCGGGGCTGTCCGCCGACGACAACTTCTTCGCCCGCCAGCGCCCCGCCGGGGTCAGACCCGGACGTCGCTACGTGGGAATCTGCGCGCACGGCGTCCGGATGAAGTCCACCCTCATCCGCGTGTACGTCGCCGTCCTCGGCGCGGCCCAGCGGCTGCACGACAAGTACGGCCACAACCCCGTCACCGACCCGTACATGACGCTCGTCGGCTACTTCAACAGCCTCCGCGACCTCGGCGGCATGCGCCGCCTGGTGGAAGACGACGTCTCCACCCGCCTCATCCGCGCCGACCAGCGCGGCCTGGGTCGCCGGTACATCTCCTCGCCGCGTGAGCTGACCTCCCGGCTGTCGTCGGGCGACATCCCGGAGGTACTGGCGCAGCTGGAGATTCCGTTCGGCGGCGAGCGCCGTCCGATCGACGTGCTGCTGGCCACGAACATGATCGCGGTCGGCGTCGACGTGTCCCGTCTCGGCGTCATGGTCGTCGCCAACCAGCCGAAGTCGACGGCCGAGTACATCCAGGCGACCAGCCGCGTCGGCCGCGAGCATCCGGGCCTGGTGTTCACCGTCTACAACTGGGCACGCCCCCGCGACCTGTCGCACTACGAGCGGTTCGAGAACTTCCACGGCACCGTCTACCAGCACGTCGAGGCGCTGTCGGTCACGCCGTTCGCCTACCGCGCCGTCGACCGGGGCCTCACGGGAGTGCTGGTGTCGCTCGTCCGGAACCTGGAGAGCACCTATAACCCGAACCTGGCGGCGCGCAACTTCGACCGGCACGGGCCGCTCGCGGACCACGTCGTCAACGTCATCCGGCGGCGGGTCCGCGACGTCGTCGGCAGCAGGAGCCAGTCCGTCGACGTCGAGGGCGAGCTCGACGCCCGGCTCGATTACTGGGCGCGCGAACGCACGGTGCCGGGGCGGCTGCTCGGCTACCGGCGGCCGTACCACACCGACGACGTCGTCGGTCTGCTCAGCGAGCCGGACGGCCGCCGGTGGACGAAGACGACCTGCCCCACGTCGCTCCGCGACGTCGAGCCTGGCGTGCGGTTGCTGCTGATGGACGACTACGACCTCGGCAACGGCGAAGCGCCCGGTTTCCGGCCGGTGAACGCCGACACGAACGGAGACGCCCGATGAACGCCCCATCCGGTCCCCCTGCGGCACGCCTCCGCGCCGAGCCGGCGGAGCGTGATGCGCCGTGACGATGCGCGTCGGAGAGCTTCGCCCCAACCAGCTCCTGCACACCTACGGCGTGGGTGCGGTCGCCGACCTGCCGAACCTGTCGATCGTCGTGATGGGCCTGGATTTCTGGGACGTCGCCCGGTCCCGGACGCTGACGGAGGATCGGCTGCTGGCCGCCGTCCGCCGCAAGCTGGGCGACCAGGTCGAGACGCTGCGCACACCGCCGTACGTTCCCGAGCAGCGCGACGTCTTCGGCGAATGGACCCGCGTGGGCGTGCCGGTCGGCGCCTTCCCCCGCTGGCTGCGCTGTTCCGACAACCGCTGCAACCGGCTCGCGCCGATCGAGACCGGGCTGTTCGACCTGCTGCCGAACGCCTACTCGCCGGACAAGGTGCGTTACGTGCACTCCTGCCGCGGCAGCGGCGGACGCCGGCCCACCGCGGTGCCGGCCCGATTCGTGCTGGCGTGCGGCACGCACGGACACCTCGACGACTTCCCGTGGCTGTACTACGTGCACCGCGGTGCGGTGCCCGAGACCGGCGATCACACGCTGCAACTCGTCGAGCGCGGTACGACCGGTGAGGCCGCCAACGTCTTCGTCGTCTGCTCCTGCGACGCGAGCCGCGCCATGTCCGAGGCGATCGGCCAGGCGGGCGAGCGGAACCTGCCGGCGTGCCGCGGCCGCCACCCGCATCTGGGCACGTTCGAGCCGTGCGGGCTGCCCACGCGTACGCTCGCGCTCGGCGCGACCAACGGCTGGTTCGCCATGCAGATGCGGGTGTTCAGCCTGCCCCAGGCCGACGGAGAGGTCGACCAGATCGTCGCCGAGCACTGGGCCACGCTGGACCTCCTCGCCGGCATGCCCGAGGACAGCGCGCGGCAGCTGCTGCCGCGGCTGGCCTGCTGGCCCGAGCTGGAGATCTACGGAACCGACGCCGTGCTCGGCGCCATCCGCCGGAGAGCGGCCCGTACCGGTGAGCCCGAGGACGAGCGGGACGAGCTCGATCTCGCCGGCCCCGAGTGGGAGGCCTTCACCCGCGAGGACGACATCGAACGCCCGGACTTCGTCACGCAGTCGGTCGGCACCCCGGCGGGCGCCCGGCGCTGGCTGGACCGGGTGGTTCTGGTGCCTCGGCTGCGCGAGGTGTCCGCGCTGTACGGCTTCACGCGGGTGGACGCACCCGAATGGGACGTTCTGTCGACCGACGACCGGCATCGGGCACCGCTGTCCCGCGAGCAGCCCACGTGGGTGCCGTGCGCCGAGATGCGCGGCGAGGGCATCTTCCTGCGTTTCCAGGAGGAACGCCTCGCGGCATGGGAGGCCCGCCCCGACGTGGCCGCTCGCGAGAAGATCCTCCGCGAGGCGCATGAGGCGTGGCGTGCGGCCCGGCGGCTCGAACCCGGCTCCTGGCCCGGCATGCGATACCTGCTGCTGCACACCTTCGCGCACATGCTGATCCGCGAGTTCGCGCTGGAGAGCGGATACGGTGCGGCCGGCATCGGCGAACGCGTCTACGCCCGCCGCGGGAACGAGCCGATGGCCGGCATCCTGCTCTACACGGCCGCGCCCGACAGCGAGGGAACGCTCGGCGGGCTGGTGTCACTCGGGCAGCCCGACCGGCTCAACGCGCTGATCCGGCAGGCGCTCGACGCGGCACGGTTGTGCAGCTCCGATCCGCTGTGCGCCGAGCACGATCCACGCGAGCATGCCCGGCTCTACGGCGCGGCCTGCCATGTCTGCCTGTTCGCGTCGGAGACCTCCTGCGAGCGCGGTAACCACTACCTCGACCGGGCATTGGTCGCCGACACGCTCGCCGACCTGCGCATCGGCTTCTTCGCATGACGCGGGCATCGCTGGCCGGCCGGCTCGCCACGATCGCCCGTGATCTGCCCGCCGGTCACCTCGCCACATGGGCCGAGGTGCTCAGGAACGCGGAGCGCCCGCATGCCTTGGTCGAGGCCGCCCTCATCGACGCCCGCCCCGGCTACGCCCTCGGCGCCGCCGCGGCCGCGCTGGTGGGCGCCTGGCGCACGGAGGCGCCGGAGCTTCCGGGCACCGCGATCGCGCTGGCGCTGGAGGCCGCCGCCGAGGTGGCCTCGGATCAGGAACGACAGCGAAGCACCATCGTCGTGAGCGGCCCGACCACTGACGCGGTCCCGGTCCGGCTCACCCGTGAGGTCGCGATCGACGTCATCCGGGCCGCCCGATCATCAGTGCTGCTCGTCAGCTTCGCCGCGTACGGAGTGGCCGAAATCGTCAGCGAGCTGGCCGCCGCGGGCAGGCGCGGCGTCACGATCGACCTGGTTCTCGAGACCACCGTCGAAGAAGGCGGCACGCTCACCGCCGGTACCACGAGTGCAGCGGTATTCCGCGAGCTCGAAGGCACCGCCAGGTTCTGGCACTGGCCGCGGCATAACCGCCCGGTGGTGGGTGGTTCCCGCGCCGCGTTGCACGCCAAAGTGATCGCGGCAGACGAGAGCATGGCCCTGCTCGGCAGCGCCAACCTCACCGACCGTGCCCTCGCGTACAACATCGAGGTCGGCGTCGTACTCCGGGAGGACGACGCGGTCCGCCGCCTGGTGCGGCACTTCCGCGGCCTGATGGCACAACCCGGCGGTCAGCTCCGACCGCTCGAAGCCGGCTTGGACGGCGGTCGTACCTGACCGTCGCGAACGGCGTGCGATCACCTTCACAAAATCTCCAGTCCGCCGGTGCCCGGCGGCGGGAGGCCCGTCCGCTGCGGGAAGAGTGGGAAATCTTGAAGGGGCCGACCGTATTCCAGCGGACACTCTGCGACAGCAGGCACGCCGCCGGCGTCCCGGAGACCGGGTCGGCACTGGGCCGACATCGGCTTTCCGCGTGGCTCGGCACCGGGCGGCGACGCGGACGCCGCCGCCCGCCGGCGTCAGCCCCAGACCTCCTCGGCGGTCTCGACGATGAGGCGGAGCTTGGCGACCTCCTGCTCGTACGTCAGCACGTTGCCCTCGACCGTCGAGGAGAAGCCGCACTGCGGCGACAGGCACAGCTGGTCGACGTCGATGTACTTGGAGGCCTCCTCGATGCGGCGCTTCAGCGTGTCCTTCGACTCCAGCTCCCCGCGTTTCGTCGTGACCAGGCCCAGCACGACCGTCTTGTCCTTGGGCACGAAACGGAGCGGTTCGAACCCGCCGGAGCGGGCGTCGTCGTACTCCAGGAAGAACCCGTCGACGCCGAGCTCGCTGAACAGCGCCTCGGCGACGAAGTCGTAGCCCCCCTCGGCCGCCCAGGACGAGCGGTAGTTGCCCCGGCACATGTGCGTGGTCACGGTCATGCCCTCGGGGCGTCCCTCCAGCGCCGCGTTGATCTGCTTGATGTAGCGCAGGTGCATGTGCTCGGCGTCGTCGCCGCGGGCCGCGATCTGGGCGCGCTGGGCCGGATCGTTGAGGTACGCCAGGCTGGTGTCGTCGAACTGCAGGTAGGTGCAGCCCAGCTCGCCGATTCGGCGCACCTGCTCGGCGTACGCGGCGCCGAGGTCGTGCCAGAACTCCTCGATGTCGGGGTAGACGGCGGGATCGATCGCGGCCGGCCCACCGCGGTAGTGGACCATGTTGGGGGAGGGGATGGTCAGCTTCGGGGTGTTCTTCGTGACAAAGCCCTGAAGCGCCCGGAAGTCGTCGGCGAAGATCGTCTCCTCGAGGCGGATCTTGCTGTGCACCTTCAGGGCAGCCGACATGAAGTCCAGGTCGCCCTGCTCGTTACGGAAGTGAACCTTCAGCTTCTCCTCGGCCGGATCGATACCGCCCAGTCGGTAGATGAAGTCCATGTGCCATGACGTGCGGCGGAACTCCCCGTCGGTGGCGGACCGCAAGCCGACGTCCTCCTGCATCTTCACCACGTCCCGGATCGCCGCGTCCTCGGCGGCGCGCAGTTGCTCCGCCGTGATCGTCCCGGCGGCGAAGTCGGCGCGGGCCTTCAGCAGCTCCGGGGGACGCAGGAGGCTTCCGACGTGATCGGCACGGAACGGCGGGGTGGTGCGAGGGGACATCCGGGTGCCTCCAGATCGTCGTGATTGTCCGAAGGAGTCTCACGTTGTCGCACCCGCCGTCCAGGGGTCAAGGCCGTTCCCGATCACTGAAAAGGCGCCGCGCCGGGGTCCGCCGAACCCGGCCGCAGTGCCGCGCGGTTCCGCACCGCCCGGCCCGCAGGGGCGGAGCGGGCGGTGTGCGTAGTAGGTTCGAACGCGATTCGGTTCGGCCTCCGGGAGGAGCGCAGATGACCTTTACGTCGCCCGCCGATGTCCGCGAGCGCCTTGCGGGCGCGGGCTACCTGCCCGACGACGCGATCGCGACGACGGTCTACCTCGCCGCCGCGCTGGGCAAGCCGCTGCTGATCGAGGGGCCGGCCGGCGTGGGCAAGACGGAGCTGGCCAAGGCGGTCGCGACGATCATCGGGGCGCGCCTCGTACGGCTGCAGTGCTACGAGGGCCTGGACGAGGCGCGCGCGCTGTACGAGTGGAACTACAAGAAACAGTTGCTGCGCATCCAGGCGGCGGGCGACCGGTCGTGGGGCGAGACGCACGACGACATCTTCACCGAGGAGTTCCTGCTCGAACGCCCACTGCTGACCGCGATCCGGCGGGCCGACCCGACCGTGCTGCTGATCGACGAGGTCGACAAGGCCGACGTCGAGGTCGAGGGCCTGCTCTTGGAGGTGCTGTCGGACTTCCAGGTCACCATCCCGGAGCTCGGCACGATCACCGCCGTGCGCCGGCCGTTCGTCGTTCTCACGTCCAACGCCACGCGGGAACTGTCAGAGGCCCTGCGGCGGCGCTGCCTCTACCTGCACCTGGATTACCCGTCGCCGGAACGAGAGCGCGACATCGTCAAGGTCCGCGTGCCCGGCGTCGAGGACGCGCTGGCCGAACGGCTCGCTCAGGTGGTGGCGACGCTGCGGGCGCTTGAGCTGAAGAAGGCGCCGTCCATCGCCGAGACGGTCGACTGGGCGCGGACCCTGCTCGCGCTCGGTCTCAACCGGCTGGACGAGGCGGCGATCACCGCGACGCTCGGTGTGGTCCTCAAGCATGACTCCGACCACGAACGCGTGCGCAGGGAACTGGTCGACGGCCATGCCGCCGGCCGGTAGCCCGGGCCGCCCCGACGGCTTCAGCGAATCCGGCCGCGCGGGCGGTTCTGACGAGGCCCGGCGAGCGGGCGCGTCCGGGAGGGCCGGCGATGTCCGGGGAGCGGCCTCCGGTTCCGGGAGGATCCGGGAAGCCGGAGGTGCCAAGGAAGCCGAAGGTACTGCGAGAGCCGGTGTCAGGGCAGCCGGCGTCAGGGCAGTCGGCGTCGGGGGAGCCGGCGACGCCTTGGGGGGTGGTGATGCCTGGAAGGCCGGTGGTTGTGGAGAAGCCGGCGAAGCGGCGGGCGGGCTGCTCGACCGGCACATCCGGTTCCTGGCGGCGCTGCGTGAGGCGGGGCTGCCGGTCTCGCCGGCCGAGGGCCTGGACGCCGTCCAGGCCATGGCGGCGATCGGGCTGGCCGACCGGGAGTCGCTGCGCGCCGCGTACGCCGCGACGCTGGTGAAGCGGGCCGCGCACCGCGAGGCGTTCGACATGCTGTTCGACCTGTGGTTCCCCGCGGCGTCCGGCAGCCCCGAGCGGCCGCGCGAACGACCCGTGTACGGCGACCCGGAGGTGCGGCGGCTGCGCGAGGAGCTGAGCCGGCTGCTGCTCGACGGGGATGAGGCGGCGCTGCGGGCCTTCGCCCGCGCCGCCGTCGGCGCGTACGGCCGGGGCGGCCGGGGCCAGTGGTTCTCCTACCAGGTGCTGCGCACGCTGTCTCCCGAGACGCTGATGGCGGGCCTGCTGAACGCCGTGCTGGCCGAACGCGGCGGCATGGACGAGCGGGTCGCCCGGCGCATGTTCGCCCGTCGCATCGAGCGCTTCGAGCGCTTCGTCGCCGAGGACGTACACCGCCGGCTGGCCGAGGAGCGCGGCGTGGAGCCGGTCGCCCGCGCGAACGTCCGGCCGCCGCTGGAGGAGGTCGACTTCCTGCGCGCGACCCGCGCCGACCTGGCAGCCCTCCGGCGGGAGATCCACCCGCTGGCGCGGCGGCTCGCCGCCCGCCTGGCGCACCGGCAGCGGCACGGGCGGCGCGGGCGCCTGGACTTCCGCCGTACGGTCCGCGCGTCGCTGTCAACCGGAGGCGTCCCGCTGACCACGCACCACCGGCCGCGCCGCCCGCACCGCCCGGAACTCGTGGTGCTGTGCGACGCCAGCGACTCGGTCTCCTCCTTCGCCCACTTCACGCTCCTGCTGACGTACGCGCTGCGCGAACAGTTCAGCCGGGTGCGGGCGTTCGCGTTCATCGACGACCTGGACGAGATCACGCGGTTCTTCGCCCCGGGCGCCGACGTCGCCGACGCGATGGCGCGGATGACCCGGGAGGCGCGCCTGGTCTGGGTGAGCGGGCACAGCGACTACGGGCGCGCGTTCGGCGTCTTCGCCGACCGGTACGGCGATGCGATCACCCCGAAGACCTCGCTGCTGATCCTCGGCGACGCCCGCAGCAACTACCAGACGCTGAACACCGAGACGCTGCGGCGGCTGGCCGCCAGGGCCCGGCACGCCTACTGGCTGAATCCCGAGCCGGCCGATCAGTGGGACTCCGGTGACTCGGCGGCGTCGGCGTACGCGGCGGTGATCCCGATGCACGAGTGCCGCAACCTGTCGCAACTGGCGGACTTCGTCGAGTCGCTGGCCTGACCTCGCCTTCCGCACCGGGCCCGCCCCCGGCGGAAAGGGCGGCCGGGGCGGTTCAGGCCGTTCATGCCGGGTAGCCAGGAGGCATCCGTGGATGCCGTGACCGGCACCGTCCGCGAGCCCGAGGCGTTGCGAGTCGTCGGCGCCACGGTGACCGCAGTGTCGGGCGCCGACCCGCTCCAGCCCGTGTACGCCGAGCCGCGGCAGGCGGTGGAGCCCTGGCCGGGACGTTCGGCCGGAAATCGCGGGGTAGTGCGGCGACATGGACGTTACCTTTCTGAAACCGTTGTACGGCCGTCCGGGGCCGTTCGCGTCCGCCTATCTGGACATACGACGGAGCACGGAGGACGCACCGAAGATGATCGACCTGCGTGCGCGCCAACGCCAAGAAGGTCGGCCAGGCCGTGACCGCCGCTGCCGACGACTACGACGCCGAGGTGGTGGTGCTGGCCGGCGACGTCCGGGCCCGCAACGCCCTTCAGGGAGGAGTGGCCCGGGTCCGTGCTGGCCCGCGTCGTTGACGCCGGCGTCGCAGGCCCTGCGCTGGAGGAGGAGGTCGCCCGCGCCGTCGCGCTCAAGCGCAACGAGCGGATCACGGCGATGGTGGGCCGCTTCGACCGGGAGCTGACGAACCGCCGGCGCGCCGCCCACGGCGTCGAGGCCGTCGTGGACGCGCTGGTGAAGTCCCAGGTCCCCTGTCTGCTGCTGGAGGACAGGCCCGAGTCACGGCTGAGCCTGTGGGTGGGCCCGCAGCCGGCCGACGTGGCGACCTGCGCCGAGGCCCTGCGCGAGCGGGGCGTCGCCGAGCCCGTCGAGGACCTCGCGGACGCCGCCCTGATCCGGGCGCTGGCGGGCACCGACGGCGACCTGCTCCTGGTCCCGGCGGAGTCGCTGAACGCCGACTCCGGCGTCGGCGCGCTGCTGCGGTACACGGACTGACCGGCTGCGGCGAGGCGGGGGAGATCCTGATGGAGAGCACATGACCGATGCGGTGATCTTCGATGTCGACGGCACGCTCGTCGATACGAACTACCTACATGCGGTGACGTGGTGGGAGGCCTTCCGGTAGTACGGTCACCATGTCGACATGGCCGCGGTGCACCGGACCGTCGGGATGGGCTCGGACAAGCTGCTCGACCGGCTCCTCCTGGAGGACCGCGACCGCGGCGACGACGACGCGATGCGGGCGGCGCACCGGATGCTGTACGCGGAGTACTGGCCGCGGCTGCGCGCCTTCGACGGCGCGCCCGACCTGCTGCGCGCCTGCGCCGGGTGCGGCATGACCGTGGTCCTGGCCAGCTCCGCGGACGGCAGCGAGATGAAGGCGCTGCTGACCGCGCTCGGCGCGGATGACGCGATCACCGCGGCCACGTCGTCGGCCGACGCCGACCAGAGCAAGCCCGCACCGGACATCGTCCAGGTCGCGCTCGACCGCGCGGGCGTGCCGGCGGGCCGGGCCGTGTTCGTCGGCGACGCCGTCTCGGACGTACACGCCTGCCGGCGGGCCGGCCCGCCATGCGTCGCGGTGCTGACCGGCGGCGTCGGCCGGGACCAGCTGCGCGAGGCCGGCGCCGTGAAGGCCCACGCCTTAGACCATTCCGGGCGGACCATCGCGTACGCGCCGGTGTAGTTCGCGAAGATCCACTGCTCCATCTCGCGGTAGAACGCGTTGCACGGCGTCGTCGGCTGCACGTATAGCCGGGTGTTCTTCGACCAGCCCCAGATGTCCCAGGTACCGGTGGTGATCAGGCCCGAGCCGACGAATCGCCGTCTCGGTGTTCTCGAAGGACGGGGTGACCGACACGTCGCCGCCGACGATCTGCTTGATGTGGTCGGACTGCTGCTGGTCGATGAAGTCGGCGAACGTGTAGTTGTACGGCGCATCCGCCTGCTCCGACGGCAGCGGCTTTCGCGGGCTGAGCCCCGGCCGAATTGCGTCCCGGGCCGCGTTCACCCGGCTGTCCGGAACCGGCCTGCCGATCTTCACCACCGCGGCGCCTCCCCGGGTCATACTCGGCTCCTGCATCGGGCCGAGCATGGGAGGCGACAGTGGCCGAGGTGACGCGGCGCGGGTTCATCGCGGGTACGGCGGGGGCGGTCGCGGCGGGCGTCGTCGGGCCCGACCTCGTCGCGCCGCACCGGGCACGTGCCGCGGCCCTGCCCGATCCGGGCGACTCGGGCATCGACCACATCGTGGTCGTGATGATGGAGAACCGCTCCTTCGACCACTACCTCGGCTGGCTGCCCGGCGCCGACGGCAAGCAGGCCGGCCTCACCTACACCGACAAGAACGGCACGGCCCACCCCACCCATCACCTGACCACGCCGGCCGGCTGTGGCTTCAACGACCCCGACCACTCCTACGAGGGCGGCCGGGTCGAGCTGAACGGCGGCGCCTGCGACGGCTGGCTGCGCGCCGGCGACAACGACGAACTGTCCATCGGCTACTTCGAGGCCGCCGACCTGCCGTTCTACGGCCGCGCCGCCACCGAGTGGACGGTCTGCGACCGCTACTTCGCGGCGATGATGGCCCCGACCTTCCCGAACCGCTTCTTCCTGCACTCCGCGCAGACGGACCGCACCACCACCTCGGTGGACCGGATCGCGACGATGCCGACGATCTGGGACCGGCTGGCCGCCAAGGGGGTCCCGGGCCGCTACTTCTACAGCGACGTGCCGTACACGGCGCTATGGGGAACGAAGTACCTTGGCATCAGCCGCCCGATCGCCGAGTTCTACACGCTCGCCGCGACCGGCCTGCTGCCGCCGGTGTCGTTCGTCGAGCCGGGCTTTCTCGGCGAGGCGATTCCCGGTATGTCGGAGGACGAGCATCCGCTCGCCGACATCCGGCTCGGCCAGCACTTCCTCGGCAAGGTCCACGACGCGGTGGTCTCCAGCCCCATCTGGGAGCGCACCGTGCTCGTCATCACCTACGACGAGTGGGGCGGCTTCTTCGACCACGTCGCCCCCTCGGTGGGCCCCGACCCGAACCCCGACCTCGGCGCCGGGCTGCGCGGATTCCGCGTGCCGTGCGTGGTGATCTCGCCGCGGGCGCGGCGCGGATACGTCGCGCACGGCCTGTACGACCACACCTCGATCCTCAAGATGATCGAGTGGCGGTTCGGTCTCGACCCGCTGACCGTGCGCGACGCGGCCGCGAACAACCTGGCCGAGGTGCTCGACTTCGACAGCCCGCCGAACCTCAAGGCGAGCCGTTACGGCATCCCGCTGCCGATCACGCTCGGCTGCATCCTGCCCGACCACGCCCACGCGGGCGAAGACTGGCCGGACCTGGCCCAGCTCGCCCGTGACCGCGGCTTCGACGTCTCCTGACCCGGAAGCCGGGGCGGCCGTAGGGTGTGTGCCATGACGGCTCTCGATGCGACCATCCGTCCCGCGGTCCTCGCGGACCTGACGGCGGTGGCTGCGATCTACGCCCACTACGTCACCGAGACCGTGGTCACGTTCGACCAGACGCCGCCGACCGTCGCCGACTGGCGGCGGCGCCACGACGACCTCGCCGTCCGGGGCCTGCCGTTCCTCGTCGCCGAGGTGTCCGGCGAGGTGGCCGGGTACGCCTACGCCGGTCCGTGGCGACCCAAGCCCGCCTACCGGTACACCGTGGAGGACTCGATCTACCTCGCCTCCGGCCGCACCGGCAGGGGCCTGGGCGGGTCGCTGCTCGGTCCGCTGCTGGAGCGGTGCGCGCGGGCGGGCGTGCGCGAGGTGGTCGCGGTCATCGCCGACACCGGAAGCGATGCGTCCGCCGTGCTGCACCGCCGGTTCGGGTTCACCGAAGCCGGCCGGCTGACCCGGGTGGGGTACAAGCACGGCCGCGCGATCGACACGGTGCTGATGCAGCGCACGCTGGCCGACGGCGGCGGCTGAGCCCCGCCGCCCCGCCGCCCCGTCTCGGTGCGGCCCCCTCGCCCCGCCTCCGCGCGGCCGCGCCTCCGCGCGGGCCGCCGGCGTCAGGACGACAACGCGTAGTCGGCCGGGCGGGCGCGGCGGGTGCGGGCCCAGTACTCGAAGCTGAAGCCCGGCCACAGGGTGCGGTTGACGCCGTGCTCGTCGAGGTACCAGCTCGTGCAGCCGCCCTCGGTCCAGACCGCGCGGCGCAGCCGCCGTTGCAGCCGGTCGTTGTAGCGGCGCTGCGCGTCGGCGCGCACCTCGATCACGTCCGCCCCGCGCTCCGCCATGAGCCGCAGGCAGCTCAGCACGTGCCGCACCTGAGACTCGATCATGAAGACGACCGAGTTGTGGCCCAGGCCGGTGTTCGGGCCCAGCAGCAGGAAGAAGTTGGGGAAGCCGGCGACGGTGACGCCGCGGTACGCCTCGATGCCGTCCGCCCACGCCTCCTGGATCTTCAACCCGTCGCGGCCGACGATCCGCTGCTCCATCAGCCCGTCGGTGACCTTGAAGCCGGTGCCGTAGATGATCACTTCGGCGTCGTGCGCGGTGCCGTCGGCGGTCGTCAGGCCGGTCGCGGTGATCTCCTTGATCGGCTCGGTGACCAGGTCGACGTGCGGCCTGGTCAGCGTCGGATAGTAGTTCGACGACAGCAGGATCCGCTTGCACCCGATCGTGTAGCCGGGGGTGACCTTCGCGCGAAGCTCCGGGTCGTCGATCTGCCGCTCGATGTGCCGGCGCGCCATCTTCTCCATCGGCGCCATCAGCTTCGGGTGCAGCGTGAAGCCGACGGCGCGGGTCTCCAGCAGCCAGTAGATGCCGGCACGGAAGGCGCGCGCGGCGCCCGGCACGTACCGGAAGACCCGCCGCGCCGTCTTCGAGAGCTCGAAGTCGGGCTTGGGCTGGATCCACGGCGGCGTGCGCTGGAACACCCGCACGGCGCTCGCCTTCTCGGCGACCTCGGGGATGAACTGGATCGCCGACGCGCCGGTGCCGATGACCGCGACCCGCTTGCCGGTCAGGTCGCAGGAGTGGTCCCACTGCGCGGAGTGGAACGCGGTGCCCTGGAACCGCTCGGCACCGGGGATGTCCGGGATGGACGGGATGTGCAGGGCGCCGATCCCCGAGACGACGGCCCGGGCGGTCAGGACCTCCCCGGAGGTCAGCGTGATGCGCCACTCGCGGGCGTCGTCCTGCCATTCGAGGGCCTCGACGGCGCTGTTGTAGCGGATGTGCGGGCCGATGCCGTACTTGTCGGCGCAGCGCCGCATGTAGTCCCAGATCTCCGCCTGCGGGGCGAACATCCGCGACCAGCCGGGATTCAGCTCGAAAGAGAAGGAGTACATGTGCGAGGGCACGTCGCAGGCGCAGCCGGGGTACTGGTTGTCCCGCCAGGTGCCGCCCAGGTCGTCGTTCTTCTCCAGGATGACGAAGTCGTGGAAGCCGGCCTGCTTCAGCCGGATGGCCATGCCGAGGCCCGCGAAGCCGGAGCCGATGATCGCGATTTTCACGGGGGTTCCTCCTGGGCGCTCGCCTGCTCGCCGTCTAAGTTACCAACGGTAAGTTACCGTCGGTAGGGAGTGAGATAGAGTTCACACGTGGCAGCGAACGACTCCTCCGTGCGGGCGGCCCGCCGCCGCATGCCCCGCGCGGTCCGCGAACGCCAGATGCTCGACGTCGCCGAGGAGGTGTTCGCCGAGCGCGGGTACGGCGCGTCGTCGATGGAGGAGATCGCCGAGCGCGTCGGGGTGTCCAAGCCGATGCTGTACGAGTACTTCGGCTCCAAGGAGGGTCTGCTGCTCGCGGTGATCAGACGGGCCCGCGCCGAGCTGCGCGAGGCCACCGAGCACGCCGTCGGCGCCGCCGGCACCGCCGAGGAGATGCTCCGCGAGGGCTACGTCGCCTACTTCCGGTTCAACGAGGCGCACCGCCGGTCCTGGCTCGTGCTGCTGCAGGAGCCGGTGCTGCTCGGCGGCGCGGCCGACGAGATCGAGGCGATGCGACGGCAGCAGACCGACATGACCGCCGGGTTGCTGCACGCCCTGCTGCCCGATCGCCCGCCGCGCGCCGTCGAGGCGTACGCCGAGATCATCATCGGTGCGTGCGAGCGCCTGGCGCTGTGGCGGGCACGCAACCCGCGGGTCACCGCGGAAGAGGCCGCCGACCACCTCATGGACCTCACCTGGACCGGCCTGGCCTCCCTCGACCGCTGAGCTGCGGGTCCGAGGCAGAGCTCGGCGTCTGGTCGTGTCGCCGGCCAGCGTCGTCGACGATCACGACATCAAGCCCAAGAAGTACGCCGCGGGCAGGGCACCGCCGTGCCGGGTGATCGACCCGTTCGCCCGGAAGGCGCGGCTGCTGTCCCATCTGGGTCGGTGCGGCTCGACGAGACGTGCGGCGGGCGGGCCGCGGCGGCTTGGCCGGTGGCCGGGACCACGGTGCCCGCCGTCCGGGCCGGGCAGAGCTCTCTGGCGAGCCTGCTGTGCGCGATCGACCGGTGCCGGGGCCCCGCCACGGAACGGGTATGTCAGGTTCCGGCGTGGCGGCGGATCCACTCGTACATCGCGACGCCGCTCGCCACACCCGCGTTGATGGAGCGGGTGGAGCCGTACTGCGGGATGTGCAGCACGACGTCGGCGGCGGCGCGCGCCTCCTCCGACAGGCCCGGCCCTTCTTGGCCGAACAGCATGAGGCATTCGCGCGGCAGGTCGGCGTGCTGAATAGGCCGCGATCCGGGCAGGTTGTCGATGCCGATCACGGGCAGGTCGCGTTCGCGGCACCAGGCCAGCAGCCCGCTCGTCGTCGGATGGTGGCGCACGTGCTGGTAGCGGTCGGTGACCATTGCACCCCGGCGGTTCCAGCGGCGGCGGCCGACGATGTGCACCTCGGCGGCGAGGAAGGCGTTGGCGTTGCGCACCACCGCGCCGATGTTGAAGTCGTGCTGCCAGTTCTCGATCGCGACGTGGAACGGGTGCCGGCGGGCGTCGAGATCGGCGACGATCGCCGCGTTGCTCCAGTAGCGGTACTCGTCGACGACGTTGCGGTGGTCCCCGTTCGCCAGCAGCTCGGGGTCGAGTCGCGGGTCGTCCGGCCAGGGCAGCGGATGCGGTCCGACGCCGGGCCCGGCCGGGGCGTCGGCGCCGGGCACCGGCGGGAGGTCAGACGTCATGCGGCCGAGCATAGGACGCCGCCGGACCCGCCATTAGGCCGGACGCTCCTCCGGGAGCGACGGGCCGGCGAGGCGAGGGTCGGGATCTGTCACCGGGGGTGGTCATAATGCGCGGGTGGCGGTGCGACGGATCGGGATCGAGGAGCGACGCGCCCGGATCGGGGTGCGGCATCACCTGGCGGCCAAGGCGGAGTCGGCGGTCGACGGTGCACGCGCTCTCGTGGCGTTGCACGGCACCGACCCGGCGTCCGTGCACCTCGCCGCGACGGCCCGCATGCGCCGCCCGCAGGTCGCCGACGTCGAGCAGGCGCTGTACGAGGAGCGCCGGCTGCTGCGCATGCTCGGCATGCGGCGCACGATGTTCACCGTTCCGGTCGAGGTTGCGCCGGTCGTGCAGGCGGCCTGCACGGACGAGGTCGCGCGCCGCGAGCGGCGGCGCACCGTGCGGCTCCTCGCCGCCGCGGGTCTCGGCGACGAGGCGTGGCTGGCGGAGGTCGAGGAGGCGACGGTCGCGGCGCTGCGGGCGCGCGGCGAGGCGTTCGCCGCCGAGCTGTCGGAGGACGAGCCGCGGCTGAAGGAACGCATCACGCTCTCCGAGGGCAAGGCCTACGAGGCGCGGCCGGCCATCGCCAACCGGGTGCTGATCGTGCCGGCGGCCCAGGGGCGCATCGTCCGGGGCCGCCCGCGCGGCTCCTGGACCAGCAGCCAATTCCGCTGGTCGCCCATGGAGACCTGGCTGCCGGGCGGCCTGCCGGAGCTGCCCGCCGACGAGGCCCGCGCCGAGCTGGTCCGCCGGTGGCTGGGCGCGTACGGGCCGGGCACCGCCGCCGACCTTAAGTGGTGGTTGGGCCTGACGCTCACGCCGGTCCGCAAGGCGCTGGCCGAGGTCGGCGCGGAAGAGGGACCTGGACGGGCAGACCGGGTACGTGCTGCCCGGCGACGCCGGCCCGGTCCCCACGCCGGAGCCCTGGGCCGCGCTGCTGCCCGCGCTCGACCCGACGGCCATGGGCTGGACGGGCCGCGACTGGTACCTCGGCGAGCACGGCCCGCTGCTGTTCGACCGCAACGGCAACGCCGGGCCGACGGTGTGGTGCGACGGCCGCGTCGTCGGCGGCTGGGCGCAGCGTCCGGACGGCGAGGTCGTCTTCCGGCTCCTGGCGGACATCGGCGCGGAGGCCGCCGACGCGGTCGCGGCGGAGGCGGCCCGATTGACCGCCTGGCTGGGCTCGGTGCGGCTCGCGCCGCGCGCCCGGGGGCGGTCTCCGGTCGAGGCGGAGCTGTCGGCGTGATCGGCGCGGATCGGGGGCGCGCCGGGGTGGTCTGTGCCGGGGCGGGCCGGGCGCCGGCCGCCGGACTGGGCCCGGCCCGCGCCACCGGGCGCTCCCCGGTCGAAAAGGAGCCGTCGGCGTGACTCCCGCGGGGCGGGGCCGACCGCCGGGAGATCACAGGCAGTGGCTCGGCCGGTCCCGGCCGGGCCGCTGGAGCGTGCACCCGGCCGGCGGCCGCGTGCTCCGGCGCGACCCGTCGGTCAGGGGGTCGCGGCCTCGTCGAGGGCCTTGAGGATGCGCTTCTCCGAGACCGGGTAGGCGGTGCGGAGCTGCTGGGCGAAGAAGCTGACCCGCAACTCCTCGATCATCCACCGCACCTGGCGGATCTTCGCGTTGCCCGGGCGGGCGTCCCGGACGCGGATGTAGGCGTTCTCGATCCGCTGGATCTTCTGCATGCGTTCGCGGTCGCCGTACGGGTCGTCGGGCAGGCGGTCGAGGCGGCGTTCGACGGCCCGCAGGTAACGCAGGATGTCGGGCAGGCGCCGCCGGCCGGTGGCGGTGACGAAGCCGGGAAAGACCAGGCGGGACAGCTGGGCGCGGATGTCGGTCAGCGCGGGCAGCAGCGTCGGGCTGTTCGTGCTCTTGAGCCGCCGGTCGATCTCGTGCCAGGATGCCAGGACGCGCTGCACGTGCGCGAGCACGTCGGCCGCGGTGTCGGTGAGGTCGGCGCGGATGTGGTCGGTGAGCCGCCGGAAGCCGGCCTCGTCCCACTGCGGGCCGCCGGCCTCGGCGATCAGGTGGTCGGTGGCGCAGGCGACGCAGTCGTCCAGCAGCGCGGCGACGCTTCCGTGCGGGTTGTGGCTGAGCGTCAGCTTCGCCTGGTTGTCCAGGCGGCTCTGCAGGTACTTCACCGGAGACGGGCTGTTCAGCAGCACGAGGCGGCGAGTGCCGCGCCACATCGCGCGCCGCTGCTCGGCCTCGGTGGCGTAGGTACGCACGGCGACGCTGTCGCCCTCGTCGGTGAGCGCCGGGTAGGCCCGGACCCGGCCGCGCTCGTGGACGCGCGGCAGTGTGCCCAGATCCCAGGTGCGCAGGCCCTGGCGCTCGATGTCGTCGGCGGCCCTGGACAGCGTGTCCGACACCTTCGGCGCGAGCTTCCGTTTCAGCGCCGCGAGGTCCTTGCCTTCGGCCAGGGTGCGCCGGCGCTCGGTCACCCGATAGGTGATCTTGAGGTGGTCGGGCACGCGGGACAGGTCCCACGCCTCGCGCGGCACGATCACGCCGGTCATCGCGCGCAGCTCGCGTTCGAGCGCGTCGAGGAGCGGGCCCGATCCGGGGGTCATGCGGCTCAGGGCCTCGCGCGCGACGTCCGGCGCCGGAACGAAGTTCACCCGCAGCTGCTTGGGCAGCGAGCGGATCAGCTCGGTGACGAGCTCTTCGCGCAGGCCGGGGATCTGCCAGTCGAACCCGTCGCCGTCGACCTGGTTGAGCAGCGGCAGCGGGATGTGCACGGTGACGCCGTCGGCGTCGGCGCCCGGCTCGAACTGGTACGTCAGCCGGAAGCGGTGCGGGCCGGCCTGCCAATGGTCCGGGTAGTCGCTGCGGCTGACCTCCCCGGCGGCCTCGCTGACCAGCATCGCCGCGGAGAAGTTCAGCAGCTCGGGATCGTCTCGGCGGGCCTTCTTCCACCATGAGTCGAAGTGGCGGGCGGACACGACGTGCGGCGGGACGCGCTCGTCGTAGAACTCGAACAGTGTCTCGTCGTCCACGACGATGTCGCGGCGCCGGGCGCGGTTCTCCAGCTCCTCGGCCTCGTCGAGCCGTCGGCGGTTGTCGCGCAGAAACCGGTGATGGGAGTCCCAGTCGCCCTCGACCAGGGCGTGCCGGATGAACAGGTCACGGCACAATTCCGGGTCGATCCTCGCGTAGTTGACCTTGCGTTCGGCGACGATCGGCACGCCGTACAGCGTGACCTTCTCGTAGGCCATCACCGCGCCCTGGTTCTTCTCCCAGTGCGGCTCGCTGTAGGTGCGCTTGACCAGGTGCCCGGCGAGCGGTTCGACCCACTCCGGGTCGATCTTCGCGGCGGTGCGCGCCCACAGGCGCGAGGTCTCCACGAGCTCGGCGGCCATGACCCAGCGCGGCGGCCGCTTGGCCAGCGCCGACGCCGGGAAGATGGCGAACCGGGCGTTCCGGGCGCCGAGGTATTCGCTGGCACCACGGCGGCCGTCGTCCTTGCGACCGTCCTTCTTGCCGGTGTCGAGGAGCCCAATGTGCGACAGCAACCCGGCGAGCAGCGACATGTGCACGCGCTGCGGGTCGGCGGGCGTGGAGTTCGGGGTGATTCCACAATCGCGCCCGACCTGCCGGAGCTGCCGGTAGATGTCCTGCCATTCGCGGATGCGCAGGTAGTGGAGGTACTCCTGCTTGCACAGCTTCCGGAACTGGTTGCCGGACAGCTCCTTCTGCTTCTCCCGGATGTGGTTCCACAGGTTCAGGTAGGCGAGGAAGTCTGATTCCTTGTCGGCGAACCGGGCGTGCTGCTCGTCCGCCGCCTGCCGTTCGTCGGCGGGGCGCTCGCGCGGGTCCTGGATCGACAGCGCCGCCGCGATCACCATGACCTCGTGCGCGCAGCCGTTCTTGTCGGCCTCCAGGATCATGCGGGCCAGCCGTGGGTCGACCGGGAACTGCGCGAGCCTGCGGCCCAGCGGGGTGAGGCGGTCGCCGTCCAGCGCGCCGAGCTCATGCAGGAGGTTCACGCCGTCCTTGATGTTGCGGCGGTCGGGCGGGTCGATGAACGGGAACTCCGCGACGTCGCCCAGACCCAGGTCGGTCATCCGCAGGATGACGGACGCCAGGTTGGTGCGCAGGATCTCGGCCTCGGTGTACTGGGGCCGGGCGAGGAAATCCTCTTCCGAGTACAGCCGGATGCACACGCCTTCGGCGAGCCGGCCGCAGCGGCCCTTGCGCTGGTTCGCCGAGGCCTGCGAGATCGGCTCGATCGGGAGCCGCTGAACCTTCGTGCGGTGGCTGTAGCGGGAGATCCGCGCCGTGCCGGGGTCGACGACGTACCGGATGCCGGGCACGGTCAGGGACGTCTCGGCGACGTTGGTGGCCAGCACGATGCGCCTGCCGGGGTGCGGCTGGAACACGCGGTGCTGCTCGGCCGCCGACAGGCGCGCGTACAGCGGCAGCACCTCGGTGTTGTTCGCCTTGGTCCGCGTGAAGTGCTTCCGCAGCGCGTCGGCGGTGTCGCGGATCTCGCGTTCGCCGGACAGGAAGACCAGCACGTCTCCGGGCGGTTCGAGGGCCAGCTCGTCGACCGCGTCGACGATCGCCTGGACCTGGTCGTCGTCTTCGTCGATCGGGCGGTAACGCACCTCGACCGGGTAGGTGCGGCCGGACACCTCGACGATCGGCGCGTCGTCGAAGTGCGCGGCGAACCGCTCCGGATCGATCGTCGCCGAGGTGATGATCACCCTGAGGTCGGGCCGCTTCGGCAGCAGCCGTTTGAGGTAGCCGAGGATGAAGTCGATGTTCAGGCTGCGCTCGTGCGCCTCGTCGATGATCAGCGTGTCGTAACGGCGCAGCAGCCGGTCGCGGGACAGCTCGGTGAGCAGGATGCCGTCGGTCATCAGCTTGACCAGCGTGCGGTCGCTCGACTGGTCGGTGAAGCGCACCTGATAGCCGACCGTCTCGCCGAGCGACGTGCCGAGCTCCTCGGCGATCCGCTCGGCCACCGTCCGGGCGGCGAGCCGCCGGGGCTGCGTGTGCCCGATCATCCCGCGCACGCCGCGGCCGAGCTCCAGGCAGATCTTGGGGAGCTGGGTCGTCTTGCCCGATCCCGTCTCGCCGGCGACGATCACGACCTGGTGCCCGGCGATGGCCGCACGGATGTCGTCCTTCTTCTGGCTGACCGGCAGCTCTTCGGGATAGGCGATCGCCGGAATGCGGGCGCGCCGCGCCGCCACCCGGTGCTCGGCGGCCTCCACATCGGCGGCGACCTCGGTGAGGATCTTCTCCCGCGCGTCGGCGTCCCGGACCTTGCGCAGCCCGTCGATACGGCGACGCAGCCGATGCGCGTCGCGCGGCATCAGCTCGGGCAGGCGGGCGTACAGGTCGCTGATCGAAGATCCCATTGCGAAGCGAAGGATAGGCGGGCGCGCGGACGGTCCGGCTCCCCGGCGTAACCGTGCCCGACACGGCGGCCGCCGCGCCACTCAGTTTTCCGGGGCGTTCCGGTGCGTCCGGGTGCCCGAGTCGTAACGCCTGATGGTCAGGATCTGTTCCGGGGCATGGTCGACCTGGAGGGTCGTATGCGCGATGTCGTACTCCTCTCTGAGCACCCGCTCCAGGTCGCCGCGCACGGCATGGCAGTCTTCGCCCGGCGCGACCAGCACGTGCGCGGAGGCGGCCGGCATGCCCGAGGTGATCTGCCAGATGTGCAGGTCGTGCACCTCGACGACGTGCGGCCGGCCCGCGAGCGCGGGCCCGATGCGGTCGGGTTCCAGACCGGCGGGCGCCGCCTCCAGGAACACCCGCCCGGAGTCGCGCACGAGGCCGGTGCCCGCCCGCACCATGAGCACGACCACGACGAGGGAGGCGATCGCGTCGGCGCGGCGGAACCCGGTGAAGATCAGGACGAGCCCGGCCACGGCCGTCGCGACGAACGCGTACAGGTCGGTGAGGATGTGCCGGAACGCGCCCTCGATGTTCATGCTGCGGTGGTTCGCCCGGCTCAGCAGCCAGGTGGCGGTGAGGTTGACCAGCACGCCCGCCAGCGCCGTGCCCAGCACCATGCCGCCGGTCACGGCGGGCGGGCGGACCAGCCGGCGGACCGCCTCGTAGGTCAGCCACGCCGACAGCACCAGCAGCGTGATGCCGTTGGTCTGGGCGGACAGGATCTCGGCGCGTTTGAGTCCGTAGGTGTAGCCGCCGCGGGGCGGCCTGGCCGCCAGCCGCATTGCCACCAGCGCCAGCGCGATCGAGGCCGCGTCGGTCAGCATGTGCGCGGCGTCGGAGATCAGCGCCAGCGAGTGGGCCAGCACGCCGACGACGATCTCGCCGGCCATGAACGCCGCGATCAGCGCCAGCGCGCCGGAAAGCAGCCGGCCGTCGGCTCCGGAGCCGATGCCGTGCCCGTGGCCATGCCCGTGCCCGTGCCAGCCGTGCCCGCCGCCGGGGCCGTGGCCGTGCCCGCCCCTGTCGCCGCCGCTCACGGTTGCAGCCAGACGAAGGCCGCGAACCGGCCGGTACGGCGGTCACGACGGTAGGAGTACAGTTCGGGGCTTTCGATCGTACAGCGGTCGTCGTGCCGCACGTCGGCCACCCCGGCGGCGGCGAGCTGCGCGGCGATCGCCGCCCGGATGTCGAGGGCGGGCGTGCCCCGGCGGGTGATGGACGCGGCCTCCGGAAGCACGGCGGCGACCTCGTCGCGCAGCTCGGGCGAGACCTCGTAGCAGGAGCCGCAGGCGTTCGGGCCGACCAGTGCGATCATGCGGGACGGCTCGGCGCCGTGCGCGGCCATCGCCTCGACCAGTGCCGGCACCACCCCCGCGACCGTACCGGCCCGGCCCGAGTGCGCCCCGCCGACCAGCCGGGCCACCGGGTCGGCGAGCAGCACCGGCGCACAGTCGGCCACGAGGACGGCCAGCGCCAGCCCGGGCTCGCCGGTGAACACCGCGTCGACGGCCGGCGGGTCGTCGCCGAACGGCGCAGTGACGTGGCGGACGTCGGCGCCGTGCACCTGCCGCATGTAGACGACGCGGTCGACGCCCAGCTCGGCGGCGGTCTTCGCGCGGTTCGCCCGGACGGCGGCCGGGTCGTCACCGACGGTGCCGCCGAGGTTGCGGGAGTCGTACGGCGCGGCGCTGACCCCGCCGGTGCGGTCGGTCACGGCGGTGTGGATGCCTTCGGCCGGCTGCATGCGCTCACCTCCCCTCGCTCCGATGCCGACGTTACCAAGCGAACCCCGCCCCACACCGTGACGCGACCCGGCTGTGGACGACGGCGCCGCGGGAGCCGATTTCCGTTCACCGGAAACCCCAGGCGACCGGACCCGGCGCGCGTTGGCAAGGTAGGAGCATGGACAAGGTCGTTTCCTCCGCCGCGGAGGCGGTGGCGGACATCGCCGACGGAGCGTCGATCGCCGTCGGCGGGTTCGGGCTCTGCGGCGTCCCGTTCACGCTCATCGACGCCGTGTACGAGCGGGGCGTGTCGGACCTGACGATCGTGTCGAACAACTGCGGCACGATCGGGCGCGGCCTCGGCCGGCTGCTGGACGCGGGGCGGATCAGCCGCTCGAAGGGCTCCTACGTCGGCGAGAACCGCGAGCTGGCCCGGCGCTACCTCGCCGGCGAGATCGAGCTGGAGCTGATGCCCCAGGGCACGCTGGCCGAGCGGCTGCGCGCGGGCGGCTGCGGCATCCCCGCCTTCTACACGCCGGCCGGCGTGGGCACCATGGTCGCCGAGGGCGGCCTGCCGTGGCGGTACGCCCCGGACGGCAGCGTCGCGGTCGCCTCGCCGCCCAAGGAGGTCCGGGTGTTCGACGGCCGCGAGTACGTGCTGGAGGAGAGCATCCGCACCGACTTCGCGCTGGTCCGCGCCGTGCGCGGGGACCGCCACGGCAACCTGGTCTTCGAGAAGTCGGCCCGCAATTTCAACCCGCTGGCCGCCATGGCCGCGCGGATCGCGATCGCCGAGGTGGAGGAGCTCGTCGACTTCCTCGATCCCGACGACGTGCACCTGCCGGGCATCTTCATCAAGCGGGTCGTCGCGCTCACCGCCGAGCAAGCGGCGGACAAGCCGATCGAGAAGCGGACGGTGACGCCGTGAGCGCCGCCCGCGGGCCCGGAAAGGCGGGTCGCCGATGAACCGGCACGGGCGGTCCGCCGCGGCGGGCGGAGCGGCCGGGCGGCCGGCGAGCCCGGCCGGCGAGCGGATGAGAAGGGCGGGGGACCGATGAGCTGGAGCAGGGACCAGATCGCGGCACGGGCGGCGGCGGAGCTGTCCGACGGCATGTACGTCAACCTGGGCATCGGCCTGCCGACGCTGATCCCGGGACACCTGCCGGCCGGAATCGACGTGGTGATCCACTCGGAGAACGGCGTGCTCGGCGTGGGGCCGTACCCCCGCGAGGACGAGGTGGATCCCGACCTGATCAACGCCGGCAAGGAGACCGTCACCGCGCGGCCCGGCGCCTCCTACTTCGACTCCTCGCTGTCGTTCGGCATGATCCGCGGCGGCCACGTCGACGTCGCGGTGCTCGGCGCGATGCAGGTGTCGGCCCGCGGGGACCTGGCCAACTGGGCCGTGCCCGGCAAGATGATCAAGGGGATGGGCGGAGCGATGGACCTGGTCCACGGCGCCCGCCGCGTGATCGTCGTCATGGAGCACACCGCCAGGGACGGCAGCCCCAAGATCGTCAAGGAGTGCTCGCTGCCGCTGACCGGCGCGGCCTGCGTGCAGCGAATCATCACCGACCTCGGCGTCCTGGACGTCACCCCCGACGGCCTGCGGCTCGTCGAGACGGCCCCGGGCGTGACCGAACAAGAGATCCGCGACCGTACCGAAGCGCCGATCGGAGCAAGCGCATGACCGACGTCAAGGCCGATGTCAACCCAGATGTCAACCCCCCATACCTATACCCGGCCTACAAGAGCACGGTGCTGCGGGCGCCGTCCCAGGCGCCCCTGATGCCCAGGTACGGGCCGGACGCGATCGAGCTGACCAGCCCCGTGTTCGGGCACGGCGAGTTCGGCCTGCTGGACAACGACCTGACCAAGCAGCACCCGGGCGAGCCGCTCGGCGAGCGGATCATCGTGACCGGCCGCGTGCTCGACTCCGGCGGCCGCCCGGTCAGGGGCGCGCTCGTGGAGATCTGGCAGGCCAACGCGTGCGGCCGGTACGCCCACCTCGGCGACCAGCACCCCGCGCCGCTCGACCCGAACTTCACCGGCGCCGGACGCTGCCTCACCGACGACGACGGGCGCTACCGGTTCGTCACGATCAAGCCCGGTGCGTACCCGTGGCGGAACCACCTCAACGCCTGGCGGCCCGCGCACATCCACTTCTCGGTGTTCGGCACCGCGTTCACACAGCGGCTGGTCACCCAGATGTACTTCCCGGGCGACCCGCTGTTCGCGCAGGACCCGATCTTCCAGTCCATCCCGGACGAGAAGGCGCGGGAGGCCCTGATCTCCCGCTTCGACCTGGAGACGACCGTCCCGGAGTGGGCGCTCGGCTACCAGTGGGACATCGTCCTCGGCGCGACCCCGATGGAGAGCTGATGATCACTCCCTCGCAGACCGTCGGCCCGTTCTTCGGGTTCGCCCTGCCGTACGCCGACGGCCCGTACGTGGCGCCCGAGTGGCACTCGGACGCCATCCGCATCCGCGGCCGCGTCCTCGACGGCGCCGGCGACCCGGTGCCGGACGCGCTCGTGGAGATCTGGCAGGCCGGCCCGGACGGGAAGGTCCCGGCCGGCGGCGGCGCGTGGCGGCGGGCCGGGACCGATTTCTCCGGGTTCGGTCGGTGCGCTACCGATCCCGCCGGGAACTACTGGTTTTCCACCGTGAAGCCGGGCGGCCCGGCCCCGCACATCGCCGTGCTGGTGTTCGCGCGCGGCCTGCTCAAGCCGGTACGGACCCGGATGTACTTCCCGGACGAGCCCGGCAACGGGACCGATCCGGTGCTGTCCGCCGTGCCGGAGGAGCGGCGTGACACCCTGGTGGCGGTACGGGAGAGCGACCGGTCGTACCGCTTCGACGTGCACCTGCAAGGCGACAAGGAGACCGTCTTCTTTGCCGTTTGACCTGCTCTCGCCGGTCGCCGCCGGAACCGTGGCGGAGGCGGCGACGTCCGGTGAGGCCTGGCTGCGCGCGCTGGTCGACGCGGAGGCGGCGCTGGCGCGCGCCCAGGAACGCCTCGGCCTGATCCCCGAAGGCGTGGCGGCCGCGATCGCCGGAGCCTCGCCCGATCTCGGCGACCTGGCCGAACGGGCGCGCGGAGCCGGCAATCCGGTCGTGCCGCTGGTCAGCGCGCTGCGCGAGACCGCCGGCGAACACGTGCACGCGGGCGCGACCAGCCAGGACATCATGGACACCGCCGCCATGCTGGTGGCCGCGCGCACCCGCGCGATCATCCTGGCCGACCTCGACCGCGTCGTGGCCGCCCTCGCCGGCCTGGCCCGCCGACACCGCGACACGCCGATGGCCGGGCGCACGCTCGGGCAGCAGGCCGTGCCGACCACCTTCGGCCTGCGCGCCGCAGGCTGGCTCGCGGGCGTCGCGCAGGCCCGCGACCGGCTCGCGGCGCTGCGCCTGCCAGCCCAGCTCGGCGGCGCCGCCGGGACGATGGCGGCGCTGCGCACGCCCGACCTGCTGCGGGCCTTCGCCGAGGAGACGGGCCTGGCCGAGCCGGTACTGCCGTGGCACACGGTGCGTACGCCCGTCGCCGAGCTGGGCGCGGCGCTCGCGCTCGTGACCGGCGCGCTCGGCAAGATGGCGACCGACGTGATCCTGCTCGCCCAGACCGAGGTCGGCGAGGTCGCCGAACCGGCCGCGCCGGGCCGGGGCGGCTCGTCGGCGATGCCGCACAAGCGCAACCCGGTGCTGTCCATCATGATCCGCTCGGCCGCGCTGCGGGTCCCCGCGTACGCGCAGATCCTGCTCGCCGCGCAGACCGGCGCGCTCGACCGCCCGGTGGGGGAGTGGCACGCGGAGTGGCGGCCGCTGAACGACTGCCTGCGGCTGGCCGGCGGCGCCGCCGTGACCGCCGCCGAACTCGCCGAAGGCCTGCAGGTCCACTCCGACCGCATGCGCGCGAACATGGCCGGCGAGCTGCTGGCCGAGCACGTCACCGGGGAACTGGCGGAACGGCTCGGCCGCGACGCCGCGAATGACGCGGTGACCGCGGCGCTCCGCGAGGGCCGCCCGCTCGCGGACCTGCTGCCCGGCGGCGTCGACGTCACCGCGGTGACCGGACACGCCGGCGAGCTGGTCGACCGCGCGCTGGCCGCGTACGCGCGGGAGGACACGGCATGAGCACCACCCGCACCCGCCGGGCCACCCGCACCCGCCGGGCCACCCGCACCCGCCGGGCCACCCGC
>JBEHYF010000060.1:0-30843 GCA_048498315.1 Actinomycetota bacterium | reverse complement strand
CCGGGCACCGTGAGCCCCGGGCACCGTGAGCCCCGGGTGCCGTGAGCCCCGGGAACCGCGGGCGCGCCGGCGCCCCGGGCCGAGGTCGGCGCGGTATCCGTGGCCCGGCGCGTGGCGCGGCGGCGAACGGATTGAACCGATGTGACGGCGCGCGCGTCCAATCTCGGTATCGCACAGCGCCCGCCGCGTCCGGCGGGCGCCGCCAGACAACGGAGGATTCCCCCAATGATCCGTAGATTCGCCGCCGGAGCGGCCGTCGGGACCGCCGTCGTGCTGTCCGTCACCGGATGCCTCGGCGATGGCGGGGGCAAGGCGTCCGGAAGCGGCACCGCGAACCAGGGCGCGACGAAGCTGACGGCCGCCGAGCTGGTGAACGAGGTCTCCCAGAAGACCGGCGAGATCCGTTCGTTCCAGGCGACGATCACCTCCGACACGTCCGTGTCCGGCCAGCACATCCGCCTGAGCGGCCGGATGGTCTACCGCGCCAAGCCGACGGTCGCGTTCAAGATGAGCGTGCCGAAGATGACGGTGAACGACCGCACGCAGACGGGTTTCCAGGAGATCCTGCTCAATGACGCCCTCTACGTGAAGATGCCGTCGGTCTCCGCCCGCACCGGCAAGCCGTGGATGCGGATGTCCCTCAGCAAGCTGAGCGCCAAGTCCGGCGTCGACCTCCAGTCCCTGTTGAACCAGTCGGAGCAGGCCGACCCGTCCGCGAACGTCAAGATGCTCACGGCGTCCAAGGACGTGCACAAGGTGGGCCAGGAGACCGTCGCGGGGACGACCACGACGCACTACCAGGGCACCTACTCCGTGCAGGTCGCCCTGACGAAGCTGCCGGCGAGCCAGCGGGCGAAGATGCAGCAGATGATGAGTCAGATGGGCATCGACAAGATGAACTTCGACCTGTGGGTCGACGGCCAGAACCTGCCGCGCAAGGTCACGGTGCGCACGCCGGCCGGCGGCCAGATGTCCACCGACACCACGGTCACCTACAGCGGCTTCAACACCCCGGTCTCCATCACCACGCCGCCCGCTAGCCAGGTGAGCGACGCGGGCTGACCGCGGCCGAGACCGGAACCGGCCTGCGTCCGGCGGTCTCGGCGACCGATTTGGCGGCGCGCGCCACGGCGCGTACCCTGATCGGTGCCGAAGACCGCCGGTCGTCACCCACCGGGTGACCGAAGGTCCTGCACAGCGGGCGGCCAGCGCAGGTGAGATCGAGTGCCGACGGCCGTGGCCTCCAGGGCCCGGCGTCCGCCCCGTGCGCCTGCGCGGGGCTTGTTCGTTTTCCGGGCCTTCGCACGCCGGCACATCTGGAAGGAGGCCCATGGCGAGGGCGGACAAGGCGGCCGCGGTCGCCGAGCTCAAGGGTGAGTTCGAGAGCTCGAGCGGCGCCGTGCTGACCGAGTACCGCGGGCTCACCGTGGCGCAGCTCAGCGAACTGCGCCGTTCCCTCGGTGAGAATGCACGTTTCGCCGTGGTGAAGAACACGCTGACCAAGATCGCCGCGCGCGAGGCCGGGGTCGCCGAGGAGCTGGAGCAACTGCTGCAGGGCCCGTCGGCGATCGCGTTCGTCAAGGGCGACGTGGTCGAGGCCGCCAAGGGCCTGCGTGACTTCGCCAAGGCCAACCCGAGCCTTGTGATCAAGGGCGGCATCGTCGACGGCAAGCCGATGACGCCGGACGAGATCTCCACGCTCGCCTCCCTCGAGTCCCGCGAGGTCCTGCTCGCCAAGCTCGCGGGCGCGATGAAGGCGACGATGGGCAATGCGGCCGCCGTCTTCAACGCGCTCCCGGTCAAGGCCGCCCAGCTGGCCGAGGCCCTGCGGCAGAAGCGCGAGGAGGAGGGCGGTGCCGCCAAGGCGCCGGCCGAGACGTCCGACGAGGGTTGATCCCGCGGTCGTAACAGACCTTTGAGTACATGGCCCGTTAGAGCGACCGGGCCGTTCAGCAGGAGGAACGAAACACCATGGCGAAGCTCAGCACCGACGAGCTGCTCGACGCTTTCAAGGAGATGACCCTTCTCGAGCTCTCGGAGTTCGTGAAGCAGTTCGAGGAGACCTTCGACGTCAAGGCCGCCGCGCCGGTCGCGGTCGCCGCCCCGGGTGCCGCGGCGCCGGGCGCCCCGGCCGAGGCCGTCGAGGAGAAGGACGAGTTCGACGTCATCCTCGAGGCCGCCGGCGACAAGAAGATCCAGGTCATCAAGGAGGTCCGCGCCCTCACGAGCCTGGGCCTGAAGGAGGCCAAGGACCTGGTCGACGGCGCGCCGAAGCCGCTGCTGGAGAAGGTCAACAAGGAGACCGCCGACAAGGCCAAGGAGGCCCTGGAGAAGGCCGGCGCGACCGTCACCGTCAAGTAAGGACGTCGCCAGCCCTTTCGCCACGCGTACCGTTGGTGCGCGCGGCGCGGTCCGCTCCCTGAGCGTATGAGGGGCGGCCACCCATCGCGGGTGGCCGCCCCTTTCGCATTTCCCTGAGTCCCCGCTCCCGCTGCCCTCGCTCCCGCCGTCGCTGGAGCTCATTCCGGAGTCCTGATTCTGGAGTTCCCGTTTTCCCGCCGCCTTCGTGTCCCTGGCTCGCATGCCCAGAGCGGCAGCGGCGCCCGCCGTGTGCCGTCGCCTGAGCGGGGGTCTATACGATCAACGGTGTAACTCCTGAGATGTGAGGGACTGATGTTCCTCCGGAAGGAGACACCCCCCGGATGAGCGAGACCACGATCGAGTCGGCCGTTGAGGTGGCCGAAGCAGAGCCTCGGGGATGAACGAGTGGCAGGACCGGCCGCTGGGTGCCGGAGCATCAGGCCAGGGCGACGAGCCAGCAGTAACGCCATCCGTCCGGGAGGTCCGGCTGATCGATGTTAGCCTCCGGGCGCGGCGAGGACGCGGAAACCGCCGTCAACGGGGATGCGGATGCCGGTCGTCGCGTCGAAGTCTCCGCCCACGACCGCGGCGATCACCTTGGCCACATCCTCGGGTTCGAGCATGCGGCGCAGCACCGAGCCCTCGGCGCGAGCCTTCTCCATCTCCGGCGTCGTGATGTGGGCTGTGGCGTCCGTGCGCACCGCGCCGGGCGCGACAACGTTCACCCCGATCCCGTACGGCCCGGCCTCCGCGGCAACATGGCGCGCGAAGGTGTCGAGCGCCGCTTTGGCGGTGGCGTGCGCGATCGCGCCGGGACGGGTGGTCTCGGCGCTGAGGCTGGATACGTAGACGATCCGCCCGGTCCCCCGCCCGCGCATCATCTCCAAGACCTGCTTGGTCAGGTGGAAGGCGGCGCCCAGCTCGTCGTCCACCTTGCCGATGAAGTCCTCCCAGGGCATCGCGTCGAGCGTCGCGAACGGCGGCGTGATATTGGCGTTGCAGATGAGCGCGTCGACGGTTTCGCGGCCCTGGAGGAGGGTGGCGACCTGCGCGGGGTCACGGACATCGGCTTGGGCGATGTCCGCCGTGCCGCCTGCCCGCCGGATATTCGCGGCGACCCTCTCGGCGCTCGCCGCGTCGCTGCGGTAGTTGATGACGACGTGGAAACCGCGGCATCCCAGCTGTCTGGCGGTCGCGGCGCCGATCCCGCGACCGGCACCGGTGATGATGGCGACTTTCGACACGTCCGCTCCTTGGTTCTTCACACCGGTCGCAGTGACGGTAGGGGAAAAACTAACCTTTGGAAAGTACATACTCTCAGGTAAGCTCCACACATGATGAACGGCTCGCTGGATGGGACGGTGGCGTGAACGCCGTGAGTGACACGTTTCACAGGGACTGCCCGGCGCGCATGGTCCTCGACCACGTCACCGGCCGGTGGGGCGTGCTGATTCTCACCGCGATGCGCGAGCAGGACCTGCGCTTCTCCGAGCTACGCGAGAAGATCGAGGGGATCAGCGAGAAGATGCTGTCCCAGACGCTGCGCATGCTTTTGAGAGACGGCCTGGTGTCACGCACGGTCGAGCCGTCGACGCCGCCGAAGGTGACCTACGGCCTTACGGCTCTCGGCAAGGGCATCACAGAACCGCTTGAGGGCCTGTCGGGCTGGATCCGCGACCACGCCCAGGACATCCTGGCCGCCCAGGCCACCTTCGACGCGGACGGCGCCTGACGTCGCCGAGTGACGGACCGGCGGGCCCTTACCCGTCTTCGGCGGTCTCCAAGAGGACGCAGGCAGCCTCGCGGCAGGATTTCAGTGCGCCGTGGACGTACCCCGAGGTGGTGCCGACCAGACCGCACGACGCATCAGAACGGAAAGTCACGCCAATGCCAGCCGAGACGACCGCCTAACCCGACTTTCGTTCCGATGCTGGTTGACCCCCTAAGCCGGTTCGACGCACCGGGTCCGAACGCACGGGACAGTGTCCACCATATTGGTCTTCGAGAATGGCAGCGCGACCGCACACGCGGGCGCACCGCCGAAAGGTGTTGAGCCCACGCGGAGCCAGGCAACCTTCGCCCCCCGAATCCGCACCAATCACGAACCGCAACCTGATATTTCACTCAGCTACCTGGCGGCTGGGGGCACGTTCGGGAGCGGAGGGCCGATGCGGTCGCCGGGTTTCACTTACCATGCAAGCGCTTGGTTGATAGCATGCGCGCCATGACGACGTGCGCCTCCTCCGCTCCACCCTCCGGTCCGGGCTGATCCGGCGGCCGGTGCCGGCCTGATGGCGGCCGGTACTGGTGACCCTCTTCACAAGGCCGTTGTTGGACCGCTAGTCTCATAAGTCCGGACCTGAGTAACGATCTGCTTACAAGGCGGTCGCCACCCCGATGGCGTTGGTTCATACCGCTTCCAATCGAACGAGGGACGACTACGGTAGTTTGACGCGGTCCGCGATGGCCCTTGGCCACTGCCCGGTGGCTCTGCGTGATCCGGCACGTTACCCCGCGGCAACTCGCTCGTTGGACCGGATACCCCGGGCTGGACGGAAGGTGACGAGTGGGCGTTGAAATCAGAGTCGAAGGCCTGACCAAATCCTTCGGGCGCCAGATCATCTGGGAGGACGTCACACTGACGCTGCCCGCCGGAGAGATCTCCGTCCTCCTCGGACCCTCCGGCACGGGCAAGTCGGTGTTCCTCAAAACCCTCGTCGGGCTGCTCAAGCCGGACCGGGGGCACTGCTGGATCGGCGACAAGGACCTGCCGCACCTGCGTGAGCATGAGCTGTACGAGGTGCGCAAGCTGTTCGGCGTGCTGTTCCAGGACGGCGCGCTCTTCGGCTCGATGAACCTCTTCGACAACGTCGCGTTCCCCCTGCGCGAGCACACGAAGAAGTCCGAGTCCGAGATCAAGCGCATCGTCATGGAGAAGATGGAGATGGTCGGCCTGCTCGGGGCCGAGAAGAAGCTCCCTGGCGAGATCTCCGGCGGCATGCGCAAGCGGGCGGGCCTGGCCCGCGCGCTCGTGCTCGACCCGGAGATCATCCTTTTCGACGAGCCCGACTCCGGCCTCGACCCGGTGCGCACCGCCTACCTCAACCAGCTCATCGTCGACCTCAACGCCGAGATCGAGGCGACCTTCCTCATCGTCACCCACGACATCAACACCGCCCGCACCGTCCCGGACAACATCGGCCTGCTGTTCCGCCGCGAGCTGGTCATGTTCGGGCCGCGCGAGATGCTGCTGTCCAGCGAGGAGCCGGTGGTCCGGCAGTTCCTCAACGCGCGCAAGGTCGGCCCGATCGGCATGTCCGAGGAGAAGGACATCTCCGAGCTGGAGGCCGAGGCCCGCCTCGGCCACGACCCGGGGATGCTGCCGCCGATCCCGCCGCAGCTCATGACCAGCGACGGGCGGCTGCGCCGTACCCAGCGGGCGCCGGGCGAGTGGCTGCGCGCGCACGGCATCACGCCGCCGCCGGGGTCGTTCGTCGACGAGATGGGCCGCAACTGGATCGAGGAGTGGCCGCGCTACGTCGCCGCCATGTCCGCGGGCGTCGGGCCACGCCCCGAAGGGACCCGTTGATGGCCCATACCCGGGACCGCCGGCCTGTCATGGAACGCGCCGAGGCGGCCATGCTCGACGCGATGCCCAGGCGGGTACGGCCGGTGGCCGACGGCACGCTCAACGTCACCTTGCGCGAGCCCGGCCGCTTCTTCGCCATGTCGCTGGACACCCTCCGCGCGGTGTTCAAGCGGCCGTTCCAGTGGCAGGAGTTCCTGCAACAGGCCTGGTTCATCGTCAGCGTGACGGTGGCGCCGACGATCATGGTGGCGATCCCGTTCGGGGCGATCCTGTCGCTCCAGGTCGGCAACCTCATCCGGCAGCTCGGCGCCCAGTCGCAGACCGGCTCCACGGCCGTGCTGGCGATCGTGCGCGAGGCCAGCCCGATCGTCACCGCCCTGCTCATCGCGGCGGCGGCCGGATCGGCGATCTGCGCCGACCTGGGCGCCCGCAAGATCCGCGAGGAGATCGACGCGATGGAGGTGCTGGGCATCAGCCCGCTGCACCGCCTCGTCGTCCCGCGGGTGCTGGCCTGCGCCTTCGTCGGCCTGTTCCTCAACGGCATCGTGTCGGTCGTCGGCATCGCCGGCGGCTACGTCTTCAACGTCATGCTGCAGGGCGGCACGCCGGGCGCCTACATGGCCTCGTTCAGCGGCCTGGCCCAGTTGTCCGACCTGTACCAGGCCGAGATCAAGGCGGTCGTGTTCGGCGTGACCGCGGCGCTGGTGGCCTCCTACAAGGGCCTGACCGCCTCCGGCGGGCCGAAGGGCGTCGGCGACGCGGTCAACCAGACCGTCGTCATCGCGGCGATGGCGCTGTTCGTGGAGAACTTCGTGCTGTCCGCGCTGTACTTCCAGATCGTTCCGCAGAAGGGCATGTGATGGCCGCCACGGGAGCATGGAGCGGCCTGCGCACCGCCAAGCGCGTCGTCGACGCGCCGCTGCAGCGGCTGGAGGACTTCGGCCACCAGATGGCCTTCTACGTCCGGGCCTTCGCCTGGGTCTGGCGGGTGCTCATCCGCTACAAGAAGGAGGTCGTCCGGCTGCTGGCCGAGGTCAGCCTGGGCACCGGCGGCCTGGCCGTCATGGGCGGCAGCGTGGCGATCGTCGGCTTCATGACCTTCTTCACCGGCACCGAGGTCGGCCTGCAGGGCTACAACGCCCTCAACCAGATCGGCAGCGCCGCCTTCGCCGGCTTCGTCTCGGCGTACTTCAACACCCGCGAGCTGGCCCCCACGGTGTCGGCGCTGGCCCTGTCGGCGACCGTCGGGTGCGGCTTCACCGCCCAGCTCGGCGCCATGCGGATCAGCGACGAGATCGACGCGCTGGAGGTGATGGGCGTGCCGTCGCTGCCGTTCCTCGTGACGACGCGGCTGGTGGCCGGCATGCTCGCGGTGATCCCGCTGTACGTCATCGGCCTGCTGGCCTCGTTCGTGGCCACCCGGCTGATCGTGACCGTCGGGTTCGGCCAGTCCAGCGGCACCTACGACCACTACTTCTACCTGTTCCTGCCTCCCCATGACGTGCTGTGGTCGTTCGGCAAGGTCCTCGTCTTCGCGATCCTGGTCATGTTGATCCACTGTTACTACGGCTTCAACGCCCGCGGCGGCCCGGCCGGCGTCGGCGTCGCGGTCGGCCGCGCCGTCCGCACCAGCCTCGTCGTCGTCAACATCGTGGACCTGCTCATGGGCATGGCGATCTGGGGAGCGACCACCACCGTCCGGATCGCGGGCTGAGACGAGAGGTGAGGTGCGCGATGTCGAACGCTGAGCCGGGGGAGGGGTCTTGACCGCCGTGTCCCCGGCCGGTTCGTTCTCCGAGCGGCTGCGCTACCGCCTGTACGGGCTGGTCTTCGTGCTCGTCGTGATCCTGCTCGCGGCGCTGATGGTGGCGCAGTACGACAAGGCGTTCACGCCCGTGCTGCACGTCACGGTCGACAGCGACCGCGCCGGCCTGCAGCTCGTCCCGCACTCCGACGTGAAGGTGCGCGGCCTGATCGTCGGCGAGGTCCGCTCGATCAAGGCCACGCCGAACGGTGCCGCGATCAGCCTGGCGATCGACCCCGGCAAGGCCAAGCTCATCCCGGAGAACTCCTCCGCGCGGATGCTGCCGAAGACCGTGTTCGGCGAGAAGTACGTCGACCTGGTGCCCCCGCCCGGCACCCTCGGCGGCGCGCACCTGAAGAACGGCGACGTCATCCCGCAGGACCGCTCGGCCACCGCGATCGAGGTCAACCAGGTCCTGGGCGACCTGATGCCGGTGCTGACCGAGGTGCAGCCGGCCAAGCTGAACGAGACGCTGAACGCCCTCGCCACCGCGCTGCAGGGCCGCGGCGACGAGCTCGGGCAGATGCTCGTGGACGCCGACGGCTACCTCCGCAAGCTCGACCCGCATCTGCCGACCGTCATGCACGACCTGCGGCAGCTCGCGGTGGTCAGCGACAACGTGAACAACGCCGCGCCCGACCTGCTGGCGATCCTGAAGAACCTGCAGACGACCGACAAGACCATCGTGGACAAACAGCCGCAGCTCGTGCAGGCCCTCGACCGGGGCATCGACCTGACCGGCAAGGTCACGCCGTTCCTGGAGGACAACGAGCCGCGGATCGTCGGCGCGCAGATCGCCAACCGGCAGGCGCTGGCGCTGCTGGCCAAGTACTCCCCGAGCGTGCCGTGCGTGTTGGAGGGCATGGCCAGGCTGCAGCCCCGCCTGATCGACGCCATGGGCGGCAGGCAGCCCGGCGTGCACGTCACGCTGGAGCTGGTCAAGCCGCGCCCCGGCTACAAGCCCGGCCTGGACGACCCCGAGCTGAAGGACCAGCGGAACCCGCGCTGCTACGGCCTGCCCGACAACGTCAAGCAGCCGTTCCCGCAGTACCAGGAGCTGGACGGCACCGAAGACGACGTGTGGTGGTCCGGGGGTGCGGGCCGCTCGCTGTCGAGCGTCCTGCTCAAGCCGGGTGCCGGCACCGGTGACGCGATGCTCAAGAGCCTGATGGGCGCGGCGATGGGCACGTCCGGTGACCGCGTGCCGGATTTGGCCGCTCTGCTCTACCGGCCGGCGGCGAGCGGAATGGTGGTGACGGTCAAGTGAGGACCACCTCGGCGGTCATCAAGCTGCTGATCTTCGCCACGATCGCGACCGTGGCGACGGCGGTGCTCGCGGTGACCATCGCCAACACCCAGTTCGTGGCCAGCCACAAGTACCACCTGATCTTCACCGACGCGACCGGCCTGAACACCGGCGACGAGGTCCGCATCGCGGGCGTGCGGGTCGGCCAGGTCGACTCGATCAAGCTGTACAAGGATCACCTGGCCGACGTGACGATCTCGGTGGTCGACGACCAGACGCTGCCGCGCAGCACGCAGGCGCAGTTGCGCTACCGCAACCTCATGGGCCAGCGGTACATCTCCCTGACCGAGGGCTCCGGGCAGGGCGGCACGCTGCCGCCCGGCGGCACGATCCCCAAGGAGCAGACGCAGCCGGCGCTCGACCTGACCGCGCTGTTCAACGGCTTCCGCCCGCTGCTGCGCGCGATCAGGCCGCAGGATGTCAACCAGCTCGCCTACGAGATCATTCAGGTGCTGCAGGGCGAGGGCGGCACGGTCAACGGCCTGCTGGCGCACATGGCGTCGCTGACCGAGACGCTCGGCAACCGCGACCAGGTCATCGGCCAGGTCATCGACAACCTCGACAAGGTGCTCGCCACGATCGACTCGCGCGACCAGGAACTCTCCGGACTCATCGTCAACCTGCGCAGCCTCGTCTCCGGGCTGGCCGCCGACCGCCAGGCGATCGGCGACTCGCTGGTCAGCGTCGACCAGCTCATCAACACCACCAACGGCCTGCTCACCGACGTGCGGCCGAGCGTCAAGGCCGACATCGCATACCTCAACCGCCTGTCGAAGGTGCTGGCGGCCAACGGCGACCAGCTCGACAAGGCGTTCCAGGCCCTGCCGACCAACTTCATGCTGCTGGACCGCGCCGCCTCGTACGGCTCCTGGTTCAACTTCTACCTGTGCAGCTTCGACGCGACGCTCGGGCTGCCCGGCAAGGTCACCGTCAACACGCCGCAGATCCTGAACCAGAACGCCCGCTGCGAGGGGTGATCCGGTGACCGATCGAGAGGAGCGCCGCGGTGAAGAAGTCCTTCCGCGACCGCGACCCTCTGGCGATGGGCGTGGTCGGCATGGCCGGGGTCGCCCTGCTGGTGTTCGGGGCGTTCAGCCTGACCCTCCTGCAGGGCGGGACCGTCTACCACGCGGCCTTCACCGAGGCCGGCGGCCTGAAGCCGGGCGAGGACGTCCGCGTCGCCGGTGTGAAGGTCGGCAAGGTCAAGAGCGTCACCCTCGAAGGCGACCACGTGCGGGTGACCTTCACGGCGAGCCACGTGCGGTTCGGCACGCTGTCGCGGGTGAGCATCAAGCTGGCGACCATCCTCGGCTCGCACTACCTCGACGTGCAGCCGGCCGGAGCGCATCCGCAGCCGCCGGGCGAGGAGATCCCCACCTCCCGCACCGCCCCGGCGTACGAGGTCGTGCCCGCGCTGCAGGACCTCAGCGGGCAACTGCAGAAGATCGACGTCCGGCGGCTCGCCAAGGCGTTCGACGCGCTGTCCCAGACGCTGTCCGGCTCGCCGGACAACGTACGGCGGACCCTGACCGGCCTGCAGAAGATCTCCGCGGCGATCTCCTTTCGCGACGACTCGCTGAGCGACCTGCTCACGCACAGCCGCCGCCTCACCGGCCTGCTCGCCGACCGCAGCGGCGACCTGGCCACGCTGGTCTCCGACGGCGACCGGCTGCTCCAGGAGATCAACGACCGGCAGCAGGTGATCCAGTCGCTGCTGGCCGGCACGCTGAACCTGTCCACCCAGATCACCGGCATGATCCAGGAGAACCGGGTGAACCTGCACCCGGCGCTGGCCCATCTGCACCAGGTCATCGGCATCCTGCGGCGCAACCAGGGCAACCTGGAGAACGCGGTCCGCACCCTGGGCCCGTTCGTCACGGTGTCGGCGGACGCGACCGCGCAGGGCCGGTGGTTCGACGGCTACCTGCAGAACCTGATCCCCCTCCCCCTGGCGATCGGCGCGCCGCAGCCGCCGGTCGACGACACAGGCCAGGGCGGCCAGGGGAGCCAGAGCGGCCAGAGCGGCCAGGGGAAGCAGGGCGGGAGCCCGAAGAGCGGACACGACGGTGGCGGCCTGCGCGGGCCGGCCGGCACGCCCACGCCCGCGCCGAACGGCCTGCTACCGCTCGGCAACTGACATGAGAGGTATGAGGGTGTCTCGATCGCAGCGGCGAAACCGCCGCGGAGCCGCGGCCATGGGAACGCGGGTCCTCGCGGCGGTGCTCACGCTCGCCACGGTGTCGGGCTGTTCGTTCCGGGGCGTGTCGTCGCTGCCGCTGCCGGGCGGCGTCGACACCGGCTCCCACCCGTACGACGTCGACATCGTCTTCTCGAACGTGCTCGACCTGGTGCCGCAGTCGGAGTGCCGGGTGAACGACGTCCCCGTCGGCAAGGTCGTCAAGATCAAGCTGGTCGACTGGAAGGCCGTGGTCACCTGCCGGCTCCGGCACAACGTCGACCTGCCGGCCAACGCGGTCGCCGACATCTCCCAGACCAGCCTGCTCGGCGAGAAGTACGTCGCGCTGTCCGCGCCCCAGGGCCAGGCCCCGGTGGGCAGGCTGACCAATGGCGCGCAGATCCCGCTGGAGCGCACCTCGCGCGACACCGAGGTCGAGGAGGTGCTGTCGGCGATGTCGATGCTGGTCACCGGCGGCGGCCTGGAACAGATCTCCACGATCAACCACGAGCTGAACGCGGCGCTGCAGGGCCGTACGACGCAGATCCGCGACCTGCTCGACCAGGTCAACGTGTTCGTCGGCACGCTGGACCGGCAGAAACGCCAGATCGTCGACACGATCGACAAGGTGGACAAGCTCTCCGCCACGCTCGCGGCGCACAACAAGACGATCGCCGACGCGGTCGACAGCACCGCCCCGGCCGTGCAGGTGCTCGCCACCCAGCGGAAGGATCTCACCAAGCTGCTCGTCGACATGGACAAGCTCGGCACCGTCGCCACCCGGGTGATCAACCGCTCGCAGAACGACACGGTCGCGAACCTGCGCTCGCTGCAGACGGTGCTGCAGAACACCGACAAGGCGAGCAAGGTGATCCCCAAGGTCCTCGCCGGGCTGTTCACGTTCCCGTTCCCGGAGACGGTGAACAAGGCGCTGTTCGGCGACTACGGCAACCTGTACGTCACCCTCGACCTCAACGTGGGCGACATCGCGCAGAACTTCCTGTCCGGCACGGCGCTGGGCGGGGTGGCCAAGGCCGTCCAGAAGCTCCAGGCGCAGCTTCCGGCGCCGCGCACCGCTTTCCCCGACACGCCGCTGGGTGTGCTGCCGCCGGCCGGCGCCCCGGGCTCGTCCGGGAGCACGGGCGGGGAGCAGGGCGGCGGCCAGAACGGCGGCGGCATTCTGCCGCCGCTCGGGATGAGCGCGCAGCCCGGTGACGACCTGGGCGCCCTGCTGAGCGGAGGCACCGCATGATCATCAAGCGCGGCGTCAAGGTCCAGCTCACCATCTTCGCGATCATCACCGCGGCGACGATGGCGTACACGCTGGTCAACATCATCGGTCTGGGCCAGTCGGTGCTGTCCCTGCGCTACAGCGTCTACCTCGACATGGCCGACTCCGGTGGCATCTTCACGAACGCCGAGGTGACCTACCGCGGCGTCACGATCGGCCGCGTCGGGCCGCTGCACCTGACCAAGGACGGCGTGCGCGTCGAGCTGCGCATCGACCACGGCAAGAAGGTGCCGGCCAACGGCGTGCAGGCATACGTGCTCGACCGGTCCGGCGTTGGCGAGCAGTACGTCGACCTGCGGCCCGCGGGCCCCGGGCCGTCGCTGAAGAACGGCGACGTCATCCCGCGGTCGCACACGCACACCCCGGTGCAGGTGTACGACCTGCTGCGCAACGTCGACGCGCTGGTGCGGTCGGTCGACCCCAAGGACCTCGGCACGGTCGTCGACGAGCTGGACAAGGGCCTGTCCGGCACCGGCCCGGACCTGCAGTCGCTGATCGACTCGAACAAGAAGATCATCGCGGCGCTGAACGACAGCTACCCCGAGACGATCCAGTTGCTGAACAACGGGCGCACGGTGCTGGACACCCAGGTCGACGAGGGCTCGGTCTTCCGTGAGTTCTCCCACAACCTCGCCGGGCTGACGGCCGAGCTCAAGAACGACGACCCCACCCTCCGCAGCCTGCTCGACACGACGCCCGGCACCCTGAAGCAGGGCAATCGGCTGTTCGACATGATCGAGCCTACGCTGCCGACGCTGCTGGCCAACGGCTCGGTGGCCGGCTCGGTGCTCACCGCGCGCACGTCGCAGCTACGGCAGCTGCTGATCACCTACCCGCTCCTCGTCGGCGGCGCGTTCACGGTCGCACCGGGCGACGGCACCGTGCACTTCGGGCTGGAGCTTAACTTCAACAAGCCGCCGGTGTGCACCAAGGGCTACGAGGGCACCCGCGTGCGCTATCCGCAGGACACGCGGCCTGCGACGATCAACCCCAAGGCCTCCTGCAAGGCGCCGAAGAACGCCGACACCGCGGTCCGCGGATCGCGCAACGCCCCCAAGCCCGGCCCGTCCCCGACGCTGCCGGCGGGCGCGACCTCCGGCGCCGGGTTCCCGCCCGCCAGCGGTTCGGCGGGCGCCACGCTGAGCGGCGGCGGGAGCGACGCCGCGACCGAGGCGTCCGCGCCCGATGGTTCCGGCGCGGGTCAGCCGTCGAACGCCGGCTCGGGGCTGCAGACCCTGTTCGTGAGCGGCTACGATCCCCGGACCCGCATCTACGTGGGGCCGGACGGCAAGCGCTACCGCCTCGGCAAGGTGAGTCAACTGACGGGAGACCCTTCATGGCAGACGCTTCTGCTCAGCCCGATCGTCGGTTGAACGGCCGTCGGGCGGTGGTGCCGTTCGCCGTCCTGGGGATGCTGCTCGTCGGCCTGTCGGTGCCGGCCGGCCTGCTGGCCGACAAGACGTACGCCGCCGAGTCACGGCGGGCCGACATCGACGCGGCCCAGACCGTCGCCCGGCGGGTGGTCACCGACTTCTACTCCATCAGCTACCAGCACTTCGACCAGGACGCCCAGCGTGTGTACGCCGACCTGTCGGACAAGTTCCGGCAGCAGGCGGTGCAGCAGCTGGGCACGACCTGGAAGCAGACCGTCGTCGACAACCACCTCCTGTCCACGGCCACCGTCTCCGCGTCCGGAGTGATCAAGATCAATTCCAAGTCGGCCGAGGTACTCGTGACCGTCCACCGTGTCGCCCAGTCGTCCCAGGTCACGAACCCGGTGTCGTCCTGGCAGAGCGCCCAGGTGCAGCTGACCAAGGTCGGCGGGCACTGGAAGGTCTCGAACATGGGGGCGCTGCTGTGACCGCCGTCACCAAGGGAGCGGGCAAGGGCCGCGCCGCCGAGAACACGGCGAAGGACGCGGCGAAGAACACCGCCAAAGACGCCCTCGAATACGAGGGCCGCCTCGCCGAGGGCGCCGTCGCGGACGACGAGAACGCGGCCGGCGCGGACGAGGCGCGGGCGGGCGGCGAGGCGCGCGAGGCCGGACCCGCGGGCGCGAAGCGGTTCGTCCGGCGGCCGGCGGGCTGGGCGCCCACCACGCTGCCGTTGATCCTCATGTCGCTCGCCGTGGCGGTCGTCGGCATCGGATGCCTGCTCCTGTGGCACAAGGAGAGCCAGGACACCGCGGTGCTGAAGGCGCGCGACGACGCTCTGGCCGCCGCGCAGTCGTCGGCCAAGGACCTGCTGTCGTACAACTACCGCACCCTCGACTACGACCTCGGCAAGGCTCGCGCGGAGATGACGCCGGCCATGGCGAAGTCCTACGACGCGTACTGGAAGATCTTCCGGCCGTCCGTGGAGAAGAGCCAGACGCAGGCGCTGACCCAGATCGAGGCGGCCGGGGTCACCCAGGCGACCGCCGACCGCGTCGAGGTTCTGCTCTTCGTGAAAATGATCTCGGTGAACGCCGCGCACAAGGAGCCCCAGGTCGACACCTCGTGGCCGCGGCTGGAGATGAAGAAGGTCGGCAAGCGCTGGCTGATCGACGGCCCGCGGATGACCGCGCCGCCCCCGTCGTCCGCCTCGCCGACGCCCGCGCCGAGCCCGACGAAGGCCAAGGCCCCCGCGAAGGGCCGTACGTCCTCGAAGGCGCACTGACCTGCTGAACCGCTGATCCGCGGCGGCGCCCGCCCGGAGCGACACGCCGGGGCGGGCGCCGCCGTGGTCTGCGCCCCGGCGGCCCGGGCATCGGCGTGTAACGCCTAAACTATGGGCTTCGTCACCTCGACGAAGGGGTGGAATGTCCATGTCTAGTCTTGACGTGGGGCCGCTGACGAGCGATGCTGCGGAGCAACTGTGATGCATACTGCGGCTCTCCGCTCGACAGCAGTGTAGCGTTCGGCTACACTGCCCCTTTGCGCTGCCCTCTGACCATCCACAGACCGCGACCCCCTTACGAGGGGTTCTTTGGGACGTGGATTGTCTGGCGTGCGCGCCGTCAGTCCGCCGCGAGCCCTCGGAAGGACCACTCTTGGCAGCCTCGCGCAACGCCTCGACAACCGCAACCGGTCCGAACCGCGTTTCCTTCGCGCGCATCAAGGAGCCTCTGGAAGTTCCGGACCTCCTGGCGCTGCAGACCGAGTCGTTCGACTGGCTGCTCGGTAACGAGAGGTGGAAGGCCCGGGTCACTGCGGCCCAGAAGGCCGGTCGTAAGGACGTCCCGACCCAGTCGGGACTCGAGGAGATCTTCGAAGAGATCAGTCCGATCGAAGACTTCTCCGGCACCATGTCGCTCTCGTTCCGTGACCACCGGTTCGAGCCGCCGAAGTACTCCGTTGACGAGTGCAAAGACAAGGACATGACCTTCTCCGCCCCGATGTTCGTGACGGCGGAGTTCATCAACAACTCTACGGGGGAGATCAAGAGCCAGACGGTGTTCATGGGCGACTTCCCGCTCATGACCCCGAAGGGCACCTTCATCATCAATGGCACCGAGCGCGTCGTCGTCTCACAGCTCGTCCGCTCGCCGGGCGTGTACTTCAACCGGACTCTCGACAAGACGTCCGACAAGGACATCTTCGACTGCAAGGTCATCCCGTCCCGCGGGGCGTGGCTGGAGTTCGAGATCGACAAGCGCGACAACGTCGGCGTCCGCATCGACCGCAAGCGCAAGCAGAGCGTGACCGTCCTGCTCAAGGCGCTCGGCTGGGACGACGCTCGCATCCTGGAGCGCTGGGGCGACTACGAGTCCATGCGCGTCACCCTCGAGAAGGACCACACCACCGGGCAGGACGACGCGCTGCTCGACATCTACCGCAAGCTGCGCCCGGGCGAGCCACCGACGAAGGAATCCGCGCAGACGCTGCTGGAGAACCTGTACTTCAACCCGAAGCGCTACGACCTGGCCAAGGTCGGCCGCTACAAGGTCAACAAGAAGCTGGGCCTCGACCTCGACCTCACGCAGGGCACACTGACCGAGGACGACATCGTCACCACCATCGACTACCTCGTGCGGCTGCACGCCGGCGAGGAGGAGATGACGACCGGCGACCGCACGGTCCCTGTCGAGACCGACGAGATCGACCACTTCGGCAACCGCCGTATCCGCTCGGTCGGCGAGCTGATCCAGAACCAGGTCCGCCTGGGCCTGGCCCGCATGGAGCGGGTCGTCCGCGAGCGCATGACCACGCAGGACGTCGAGGCGATCACCCCGCAGACCCTGATCAACATTCGCCCGGTCGTGGCGTCGATCAAGGAGTTCTTCGGCACCTCGCAGCTGTCGCAGTTCATGGACCAGACCAACCCGCTCGCGGGCCTGACGCACAAGCGTCGCCTGAACGCGCTGGGCCCGGGCGGTCTGTCCCGTGAGCGCGCCGGCATGGAGGTTCGTGACGTCCACCCGTCGCACTACGGCCGCATGTGCCCAATCGAGACCCCGGAGGGTCCGAACATCGGCCTGATCGGCTCGCTCAGCTCGTACGGGCGGGTGAACTCGTTCGGCTTCATCGAGACGCCGTACCGCAAGGTCGTCGACGGCCGGGTCACCGACCAGATCGACTACCTGACCGCCGACGAGGAAGACCGCCACGTCGTCGCCCAGGCGAACACCCCGCTGAACGAGGACGGCACCTTCGCCGAGAACCGCGTCCTGGTCCGCCGCAAGGGCGGCGAGGTCGAGTTCATCCCGCCGTCCGAGGTCGACTACATGGACGTCTCGCCGCGCCAGATGGTGTCGGTCGCGACCGCCATGATCCCGTTCCTCGAGCACGACGACGCCAACCGCGCGCTCATGGGCTCCAACATGCAGCGCCAGTCCGTCCCGCTGCTGCGCAGCGAGGCGCCGCTGGTCGGCACCGGCATGGAGTACCGCGCGGCGACCGACGCCGGCGACGTCATCACGGCCGAGAAGGCCGGCGTCGTCGAGGAGGTCTCGGCCGACTACATCACCGTGATGAACGACGACGGCACGCGCACCACCTACCGTGTCGCCAAGTTCAAGCGGTCCAACCAGGGCACGTGCTTCAACCAGAAGCCGATCGTCGACGAGGGCCAGCGGGTCGAGGCCGGCACCGTGATCGCCGACGGTCCGTGCACCCACAACGGCGAGATGGCGCTCGGCAAGAACCTGCTCGTGGCGTTCATGCCGTGGGAGGGCCACAACTACGAAGACGCGATCATCCTGTCCCAGCGCCTGGTGCAGGACGACGTCCTGTCCTCGATCCACATCGAGGAGCATGAGGTCGACGCCCGCGACACCAAGCTGGGCCCGGAGGAGATCACCCGGGACATCCCGAACGTCTCCGAAGAGGTGCTGTCCGACCTCGACGAGCGCGGCATCATCCGCATCGGCGCCGAGGTCACCACGGGCGACATCCTGGTCGGCAAGGTCACCCCGAAGGGCGAGACCGAGCTGACTCCGGAGGAGCGCCTGCTGCGCGCGATCTTCGGCGAGAAGGCCCGTGAGGTCCGCGACACCTCGCTGAAGGTCCCGCACGGTGAAGAGGGCAAGGTCATCGGCGTCCGCGTGTTCAGCCGCGAGGAGGGCGACGAGCTTCCGCCGGGCGTGAACGAGCTGGTGCGCGTGTACGTCGCCCAGAAGCGCAAGATCACCGACGGTGACAAGCTCGCCGGCCGCCACGGCAACAAGGGCGTCATCTCCAAGGTGCTGCCGGTCGAGGACATGCCGTTCCTGGAAGACGGCACCCCGGTCGACATCGTCCTCAACCCGCTCGGCGTGCCCGGCCGCATGAACGTCGGCCAGGTCCTGGAGACCCACCTGGGGTGGGTGGCCAGCCGGGGCTGGAAGGTCGACGGCGACGACGCCGAGTGGAAGCGCCAGCTCAAGGCCATCGGCGCCGCCGAGGCGCCACCGGGCACCAAGGTCGCCACGCCGGTGTTCGACGGTGCCCGCGAGGAGGAGATCACCGAGCTGCTCGGCAGCACCCTGCCCAACCGTGACGGTCAGCGCATGGTCCAGAAGACCGGCAAGGCGCGACTGTTCGACGGCCGCACCGGCGAGCCGTTCAAGGACCCGATCGCGGTCGGCTACATCTACATCCTGAAGCTGCTCCACCTGGTCGACGACAAGATCCACGCGCGGTCGACCGGCCCGTACTCCATGATCACCCAGCAGCCGCTCGGCGGTAAGGCCCAGTTCGGCGGTCAGCGCTTCGGTGAGATGGAGGTCTGGGCGCTGGAGGCGTACGGCGCCGCCTACGCCCTCCAGGAGCTGCTGACGATCAAGTCCGACGACGTCCTCGGCCGCGTGAAGGTCTACGAGGCCATCGTCAAGGGCGAGAACATCCCTGAGCCGGGTATTCCGGAGTCTTTCAAAGTGCTGATCAAGGAGATGCAGTCGCTGTGCCTCAACGTCGAGGTGCTCTCCAGCGACGGCATGTCCATCGAGATGCGCGACACCGACGAGGACGTCTTCCGCGCCGCGGAGGAGCTCGGCATCGACCTGTCCCGGCGTGAGCCGAGCAGTGTCGAAGAGGTCTGATCACATTCGACAACAGGGGACTGGTTAACAAAGTGCTCGACGTCAACTTCTTCGACGAGCTGCGGATCGGCCTGGCGACGGCTGACGACATCCGGCAGTGGTCGCACGGCGAGGTCAAGAAGCCGGAGACGATCAACTACCGGACGCTCAAGCCGGAAAAGGACGGGCTCTTCTGCGAGAAGATCTTCGGTCCTACCCGCGACTGGGAGTGCTACTGCGGTAAGTACAAGCGCGTCCGCTTCAAGGGCATCATCTGCGAGCGCTGCGGCGTCGAGGTCACTCGCGCCAAGGTGCGGCGCGAGCGGATGGGCCACATCGAGCTGGCCGCGCCCGTGACGCACATCTGGTACTTCAAGGGCGTTCCCAGCCGGCTGGGCTACCTGCTGGACCTCGCGCCGAAGGATCTCGAGAAGATCATCTACTTCGCCGCGTACATGATCACGGACGTCAACACGGAGATGCGCGAGCGCGACCTGCCGTCGCTGGAGGCGAAGATCTCCGTGGAGCGGCAGCAGATCGAGCAGCGCCGCGACGCCGAGATCGAGGCCCGGCAGAAGAAGCTGGAGGCCGACCTGGCCGAGCTGGAGGCCGCGGGGGCCAAGGGCGACCAGCGCCGCAAGGTCCGCGAGGGCGCCGAGCGGGAGATGAAGCAGCTCCGCGACCGCGCCCAGCGCGAGCTGGACCGGCTCGACGAGGTCTGGAACCGCTTCCGCAACCTCAAGGTCCAGGACCTCGAGGGCGACGAGCTGCTGTACCGCGAGATGCGTGACCGCTTCGGCCGCTACTTCGAGGGCGGCATGGGCGCCGCGGCGATCCAGAAGCGCCTGGAGAACTTCGACCTGGAGGCCGAGGCCGAGAAGCTGCGCGAGACCATCCGCACCGGCAAGGGCCAGAAGAAGGCCCGCGCGCTCAAGCGCCTCAAGGTCGTCTCCGCGTTCCTGAACACCCGCAACAGCCCGCGCGGCATGGTGCTCGACTGCATCCCGGTCATCCCGCCGGACCTGCGCCCGATGGTGCAGCTCGACGGTGGCCGGTTCGCCACGAGCGACCTCAACGACCTGTACCGCCGGGTCATCAACCGGAACAACCGGCTGAAGAGGCTGCTCGACCTCGGCGCGCCCGAGATCATCGTCAACAACGAGAAGCGGATGCTGCAGGAGGCCGTCGACGCGCTGTTCGACAACGGCCGCCGCGGCCGGCCCGTCACCGGACCGGGCAACCGGCCGCTCAAGTCGCTGTCCGACATGCTCAAAGGGAAGCAGGGCCGGTTCCGCCAGAACCTGCTCGGCAAGCGCGTCGACTACTCCGGCCGGTCCGTCATCGTCGTTGGCCCGCAGCTCCGGCTCCACCAGTGCGGCCTGCCCAAGCAGATGGCGCTGGAGCTGTTCAAGCCGTTCGTGATGAAGCGGCTGGTCGACCTCAACCACGCGCAGAACATCAAGAGCGCCAAGCGCATGGTCGAGCGGGCCCGCCCGGCCGTGTGGGACGTGCTGGAAGAGGTCATCACCGAGCACCCGGTGCTGCTCAACCGGGCGCCGACGCTGCACCGCCTCGGCATCCAGGCCTTCGAGCCGCAGCTGGTCGAGGGCAAGGCCATTCAGATCCACCCGCTCGTGTGCACCGCGTTCAACGCGGACTTCGACGGCGACCAGATGGCCGTGCACCTGCCGCTGTCGGCCGAGGCACAGGCCGAGGCGCGCATCCTGATGCTCTCGACCAACAACATCCTCAAGCCGTCCGACGGCAAGCCGGTCACCATGCCCACCCAGGACATGGTCATCGGCCTGTTCTGGCTGACGACGGAGAAAAAGGGTGCCGAGGGCGAGGGCCGCGCGTTCGCGAGCGTGGCCGAGGCGATCATGGCCTACGACCGTGGCGACCTGGACATCCAGGCGCGCATCAGCGTGCGGCTCATGGACGTCCCGCCGCCGCGCGACTGGACCCCCCCGGAGGGCTACGCGGCCGGGCAGCCGTACCGCCTCGAGACCACCCTCGGCCGGGCGCTGTTCAACGAGACGCTGCCGGACGACTTCCCGTTCGTCAACTACGAGGTCGGCAAGAAGCAGCTGTCGGCGATCGTCAACGAGCTGGCCGAGAAGTACCCGAAGGTCGTGGTCGCGACCGCGCTCGACGCGCTGAAGGACACCGGCTTCCGGTGGGCCACCCGGTCCGGCGTGACGATCGCGATCGACGACGTCATCGCGCCGCCGAACAAGGCGCAGATCATGGCCGAGTACGAGCGCCGCGCCGACAAGGTGCAGCGCGAGTACGACCGCGGTCTGATCACCGATGACGAGCGCCGGCAGGAGCTCATCGAGATCTGGACGCACGCCACGGCGGACGTCGCCAAGGACATGGAGCAGGCGTTCCCGGCGACCAACCCGATCTGGATGATGATCAACTCCGGTGCCCGTGGCAACCCGCTGCAGCTCCGGCAGATCGCGGGCATGCGCGGCCTGGTCTCCAACCCCAAGGGCGAGACCATCCCGCGTCCGATCAAGTCGTCCTTCCGCGAGGGCCTGTCCGTGGTCGAGTACTTCATCGCCACGCACGGCGCCCGCAAGGGTCTGGCCGACACCGCGCTGCGCACCGCCGACTCGGGCTACCTGACCCGTCGCCTGGTCGACGTCGCGCAGGACGTCATCGTCCGCGAGGAGGACTGCGGCACCGACCGTATGATCAAGTTCACGATCGCGACGCGCGGCGCCGACGGCAACCTCGTCAAGGTGCCCAACTCCGAGAACAGCCTCATCGGCCGCAACCTCGGCGAGGACATCGAGGTCGACGGCACCGTGCTGTACCCGGCGGGCACCGACCTGACCGACGCGGTGCTGAACCGCCTCATCGATGCGGGCGTCGAGGAGGTGCGCACCCGCAGCGCGCTGGTCTGCGAGTCCAAGATCGGTGTCTGCGCCATGTGCTACGGCCGTTCGCTGGCCACCGGCAAGCTCGTGGACGTCGGCGAGGCGGTCGGCATCATCGCCGCGCAGTCGATCGGCGAGCCCGGCACCCAGCTGACCATGCGGACCTTCCACACCGGTGGTGTGGCCGGTCAGGACATCACGCACGGTTTGCCGCGTGTCCAGGAGCTGTTCGAGGCGCGCGTCCCCAAGGGCGTGGCCCCGATCAGCGAGGTGGCGGGCCGGATCCGCATTGACGAGACCGAGAAGACCCGCAAGATCGTGGTCATCCCGGACGACGGTAGCGAGGAGATCGCCTACCCGGTGCCGATGCGGTCGCGGCTGCTGGTGCAGGAGGGCGACCACGTCGAGGTCGGCCAGCAGCTGATCGATGGCGCGATCAACCCGCACGAGGTGCTGCGCATCCTCGGCCCGCGGGCGGTCCAGCTGCACCTGGTGGAGCAGGTTCAGGAGGTCTACCGGTCACAGGGCGTGTCGATCCACGACAAGCACATCGAGATCATCGTTCGGCAGATGCTGAAGCGGGTTCAGGTGCTGGAGTCCGGCGACACCGACATGCTGCCCGGTGTCGAGCTGGTCGAGCGGCCGCGGTTCGAGGAGATCAACCGCGCCGTCGTCGCCGAGGGCGGTCAGCCCGCGGTCGGCCGGCCGCAGCTCATGGGCATCACGAAGGCGTCGCTGGCCACCGAGTCGTGGCTGTCGGCCGCCTCCTTCCAGGAGACGACGCGGGTCCTCACCGACGCGGCGATCCACGCCAAGTCCGACCCGCTGGTCGGCCTGAAGGAGAACGTCATCATCGGAAAGCTGATCCCGGCCGGTACCGGCATGCCGCAGTACCGCAACATCCGGGTCGAGCCGACCGAGGAGGCCAAGGCGGCGGTGTACTCCGTCGGGTCCTACGACGAGGGCGCCGAGTACGCCTTCGGCCAGGGCTCCGGTGAGGCCGTGCCGCTGGAGGAGTACGACTTCGGCCAGTACAACCGCTAGTCACCGATCCGGGCGCCGTGCGGACCCACCGCCGGCGCCCGCGATCACCAGCCGTTCATGCGGCTCAGGGGGCCCTCTTCCGGATCGCCGGAGAGGGCCCCTTTGCATTTCTCGGTCCCGCCGGTGCGCGTGTCCGTTCCACCATCGATCACTGTCCCGCAGCAGGCGGGACTGTAATTTCAATGGTGTAACTCCTGGGACGAAAGAGACACGAGTGGCAGAGATGACAGATCGGCAGGAGGAACTGATCCGGCAGTTGACCGAGCGGGCGAGGGGCGTGGACGACCTGGTCATCTCTGTTTCCGCGAAGGGGCTCACCCGTGGGGAGATCAGCGCGCACCTGGCCGAGGTCTACGGCGCGCAGGTGTCCAAGCAGACCGTCTCCACGATCACCGAGAAGGTGATGGAAGGGATGGCCGGGTGGCAGAACCGGCCGCTCGACTCGGTCTACTGATGTGGGCGTTCGGCGGCACATGTGCGGAGTCGTCGTGATTTGCGGTCGTTCGGGTGACCAGGCAGTCTGGTCCGCGGGCCGCCGGGCGGCATGCCCGCCGGCGGCCGGTGAGGGCTCTCGGAGACGGTGACGCGCCGTCCGCCTTCGAGCGACCTGACACGGCGCGCCCGCCGGCGGCCCGCCCGTGGAATCGGCGCTGAAGGAGTCCGACGATGACCGAGCAGAACGACGGCCAGGCTGCCCGCCTGCCGCTGCCCGACCAGCAAGGATCGTCCGAACAGCGCGAGGGCGAGGCCGGCGACGGGCGGGACACCGCGATCGGCGGGCCGGGCCAGGAGCCGCCGGGCGGATCGCCCGGCCAGGAGACCGGCGCGAGGGAGATGCCCGCGCCCGCGTTCGAGGAGCCCTCCGCCGAGGTCCTCGAATCCGGTCGCACGGTCATGTTCGGTGTACGCCGCCCGGCGCGGAGCGCGACCTTCGGCGACCAGCAGGCCGGCCAGGGATCCGGTGCCGCCCCGTCCGCTTCCGGCGAGCCGGGCCCGGCGCCGTACGGTCGGGCCGCGCAGAACGAGCCGGACGCGGCATCGTACGGGCAGGGTGCCTCCGGAAGTGTGCCGGGCGCGGGACCGTCGGGTGGCTCGGGGGATCCGGGTGCAGGGCCGTACGGGCAGGGCGCGCCGTCCGCCGGCCAGAACCCGCCTCCCGCGCCACCGCCCTACGGGCGGCAGCCGTACGGCCCGCCGGGTGCGCAGCCGCCGTACGGCGGGCAGCCCCACGGCGCGCAGCCGTATGGACAGCCCGGCTACGGTCCGCCCGCGGGCGGGCAGGCCCCGCCGCCCTATCCTCCGCCCCCGCCGCCGTACGGCGGGCAGCCCTACGGGCCGCCCGGCGCGCTTCCGCCCTACGGGCAGCAGCCCTACGGCCCGCCGTCCCACGGCACGCCGGGCGAGCAGCCACCGGCACCGCCCTACGGTGCGCCGGGCGAGCAGCCGTCCGCTCCGCCCTACGGCGCGCCTCCGCCGTACCCGCCGCCCGGCGGTCCCTACGGGGCGCCCGGGCAACCTCCGTACGGGCGGCCGCCGGGCACGGACCAGCCGTACGGCGGCCAGGCCGGCAACGCGCAGGGGCAGTTCGGGGAGCAGAGCGGGGCCGGGCCCGCCGGTGCCGGCCGTCCCGGCCAGGTGCCACCGGTCGGCACGGGGACGTACGACGAGACGGGCGGGGCCGGGCCTGCCGGCCCGGGGGAGCCCGGCCGGGTGGCGCCGTTCGGCGTTCCGTCGTACGGGACGCCGCCGTTCGGCGACCCGCTCGCGCCCGTGCAGAGTACCGGCCCGCAGGACAGGCGCGTGGCGGGCGAGGACGCGGCCGAGCGCACGTCCGTCGTCCCGCCGTCGGGCGAGTCCGGTGAGGTGACCACGGCCTTCCGCGTCGGTGCGGGAACCGGCACCGGCACCGGCGCTGACACCGGTACCGGCGTGGGCACCGGCGCGGGTACCAGCGCTGACGTCGGCACCGGCGCGGGTGCCGGCGATCCGGTGTCGGAGCCGTCAGGTCCGGAGGGGGCCGGGGGCGGTGCGGCGCCGGCCACGATGGCGTTCGAGCCCGTCGGCCCGGAGGCACCGGCCGCATCGGGCGGTCCGGCCGGAGGGAATGAGCCGCCGGTGCCCCCGTCGTCCTTCGGAGTGCCGTCCTCGTTCGGTGGCTCGGGTGGCGAGCCGCCGCGGCCGCCGTCGACGATGCTGGACCGGCCGCTCGACCTCGGCGGCGAGACGCGCCCGGGGGAGTCCCCGGCGTCCGCCGCCGCGCCGGATCGGCCGGCGCTCGAGCCGTCCGTGTTCGGCGGCTCCGCGGACGGCGCGTCCGGCGGTGACGACGACCGGTCCGGCGTGTCCGAGCGCACGATGCTGGTGCCGCCGCCCGGCCCCGGCGACACGGGCCGGAACGCGGGCGGGGGACCGCCCGGGGAGACCGGCGGCGAGGACGCGATAAAGACGGCGGCGTTCGGCCCGGAGTCCCTCGGGGCGCCGTTCGGTGCCCCGTCCGCGCCGGACGCCGGTACCCCGCCCGCGGAGGCCGGCACGTACGGGCAGCGGTCCGCCGGAGACACCGGGTCGTCGTGGGCTCCGCCGTCCGGTGCGCTGGACGCCGGCCGCCACTCCGCGGCATCCGGCGGGGGCACGCCGCCCGCGGAGCAGCAGGGCCATGGCCCGGCCGGCTACGGCGCTCCGCCGGTCTACGGCGGGCAGCCGGGGTACGGCGGGCAGCCGGGGTACGCGGGGCTCGGCGCCCAGCCGCCGTACGGGCAGCAGTACGGCCCTGGGCAGCAGGGCTACGGACAGCACGGCCAGGGCGCGCCGGGCTACGGCCCGCAGGTCCCCGGCGCGCAGCCGTACGGTCAGCAGCAGGGGTACGGTCAGCAGGGGTACGGTCAGCAGGGGTACGGTCAGCAGGCGTACGGAGAGCAGCACGGCGGCCGGCCGGCCGGCGAGGGCTCGCAGGGCGGCGCGCAGGACCGGCCGGGCGAGCAGCCATACGACGGGCGGCAGGCGTTCGGCCGGGGCGGCGGCTTCCCCGGGCAGGCGGGGCCGTCGAACGCCGACGCCTCGCGGCGCAAGCTGTTCATCGCGCTCGGCGCCGGCACCGTGGTGCTGGTCGTCCTGCTGATCCTGTTGGTCATGGTGCTGTGACCGGTCGCGGCGGCTTCGATAACGCCTCTTTCGCAACAAGGAGCGACTAGGACAGAATGCCGGTGGGAACATCCGCCGGCATTCCGTCGTTCCATACTGCAGACCCGACCGCGATTTCTGCGTGGCGGGACTTATTTTGACCTCACGCGCTGGTGTTAGGTAGTCTCTCCCTTCGTGCCCGCGGTTCGCGGGCTCAACGTGCGCGCGCAGCCGGTCTCGGCGGGCCATCGTCGTGATGGTGAGTCTGGCACCTGCGTGCGGTACGGATCTGACTCCCCCGAGTTCGTCCGGCCCTTTCATGGGCCGGGTGCTCCGTGGCCGGTGCGACACGCCCGACCGCGGGGGCGGGGGACGAAGGGAAAACTGCAGGTCTTGGCTGTGAGAGCAGTCGTGATCTGTGGCCGCGCGAGAGTGCGGCGACCAGCAACGACTTGGCTCGGTACGAGGAAGACGGAGACGCGGTGCCCACGATCCAGCAGCTGGTCCGCAAGGGCCGCCAGGACAAGGTGACCAAGAACAAGACGCCGGCGCTCAAGGGAAGCCCGCAGCGCCGCGGCGTCTGCACGCGCGTCTACACAACGACGCCCAAGAAGCCCAATTCCGCGCTTCGCAAGGTCGCCCGTGTCCGGCTGACGAGCGGGATCGAGGTCACGGCCTACATCCCCGGCGTCGGGCACAACCTGCAGGAGCACTCGATCGTGCTCGTGCGTGGTGGCCGAGTGAAGGACCTCCCGGGTGTTCGCTACAAGATCATCCGGGGTTCGCTGGACACCCAGGGTGTCCGGAACCGGAAGCAGGCGCGCAGCCGCTACGGCGCGAAGAAGGAGAAGAGCTGACATGCCGCGCAAGGGTCCCGCAGGCAAGCGCCAGCTGATCGCTGACCCGGTGTACAACTCACCGCTGGTCACCGCGCTGGTCAACAAGGTCCTGCTCGACGGCAAGCGGTCGATCGCGCAGCGCATCGTGTACGACGCCCTTGAGGGCTGCCGCGAGAAGACCGGCAACGACCCGGTCGTCACGCTCAAGCGCGCGCTCGACAACGTGAAGCCGACCCTCGAGGTCCGCAGCCGGCGCGTCGGTGGCGCGACCTACCAGGTGCCGGTCGAGGTGCGTCCGGCGCGCAGCACGACGCTCGCCCTGCGCTGGCTGGTGCAGTTCGCCCGGCAGCGCCGCGAGAAGACGATGACCGAGCGGCTGATGAACGAGCTGCTCGACGCGAGCAACGGCCTCGGCGCGAGCGTCAAGAAGCGCGAGGACACCCACAAGATGGCGGAGTCCAACAAGGCCTTCGCCCACTACCGCTGGTAATCCAGCACCACGTACGAGACAAACGAGGACGCGAGAAGTGGCTACTCAGACCGGCGTAGACCTGGCCAAGGTCCGGAACATCGGGATCATGGCCCATATCGACGCGGGCAAGACCACCACGACCGAGCGGATCCTGTACTACACCGGTGTCACCTACAAGATCGGTGAGGTCCATGAGGGCGCGGCCACCATGGACTGGATGGAGCAGGAGCAGGAGCGCGGCATCACGATCACGTCCGCCGCGACCACCGTCCACTGGGCCGTCGATGACGTCGATCACACCATCAACATCATCGACACGCCCGGCCACGTCGACTTCACCGTCGAGGTGGAGCGTAACCTGCGCGTCCTTGACGGTGCCGTCGCGGTGTTCGACGGCGTGGCGGGCGTCGAGCCCCAGTCGGAGACGGTGTGGCGCCAGGCCGACCGTTACAACGTGCCGCGGATCTGCTTCGTCAACAAGATGGACCGCGTCGGCGCGGAGTTCCACCGCTGCGTGGACATGATCAAGGATCGGCTCCAGGCCACCCCGCTGCCGGTGCAGATCCCGATCGGCGCGGAGGCCGACTTCAAGGGCGTCGTCGACCTGGTTCGCATGAAGGCCCTGGTGTGGAGCGCCGAGGCTGCCAAGGGCGAGATGTACGACGTCCTCGACATTCCCGACACGCACGCCGACGCCGCCCGCGAGTGGCACGACAAGCTGGTCGAGACCCTGGCCGAGGCCGACGACGAGATCATGGAGCTGTACCTCGAGGGCCACGAGCCCACGACGGCGCAGCTGATCCCGGCGATCCGCCGGGCCACGATCGCCGGCAAGCTCACCCCGGTGCTGTGCGGCACCGCGTTCAAGAACAAGGGCGTCCAGCCCCTGCTCGACGCGATCGTCAACTACCTGCCCTCCCCGCTCGACGTGGAGTCGATCCAGGGCCACGCGATGGGCGACGAGGAGCAGGTCATCGAGCGCAAGCCGAGCGAGGCGGAGCCGTTCGCGGCGCTGGCGTTCAAGATCATGAGCGACCCGCACCTGGGCAAGCTCACCTTCATCCGCGTCTACTCGGGCATGTTGGAGGCGGGCACCTCGGTCCTGAACAGCGTGAAGGACCGCAAGGAGCGCATCGGCAAGATCTACCGGATGCACGCCAACAAGCGCGAGGAGATCGAGCGCGTCGGCGCCGGCGACATCGTCGCGGTGATGGGCCTGAAGCAGACCACCACCGGCGAGACGCTGTGCGACTCGAACAACCCGGTGATCCTGGAGTCGATGAGCTTCCCGGCGCCGGTGATCAACGTCGCGATCGAGCCGAAGACCAAGGCCGACCAGCAGAAGCTGAGCACGGCGATCCAGCGGCTCGCCGAGGAGGACCCGTCCTTCCAGGTGCGCACCGACGAGGAGACCGGCCAGACCATCATCTCCGGCATGGGCGAGCTGCACCTTGAGGTGCTGGTCGACCGCATGAAGCGGGAGTTCAAGGTCGAGGCCAACGTCGGCCGGCCGCAGGTCGCCTACCGCGAGACCATCCGCCGCAAGGTGGAGCGGGTCGAGTACACCCACAAGAAGCAGACTGGTGGCTCCGGTCAGTTCGGTCGTGTGATCATCGACGTCGAGCCGCTCGGCGGTGGCAGCGACGGCTACGAGTTCGAGAACAAGATCACCGGTGGCCGCATCCCGCGGGAGTACATCCCGTCGGTCGACGCGGGCTGCCAGGAGGCCGCCGAATTCGGCGTGCTCGCGGGCTACCCGATCGTCGGTGTGAAGGTCACGCTGCAGGACGGCGCCTATCATGAGGTCGACTCCTCGGAGCTGGCTTTCAAGATCGCCGGTTCCATGGCGTTCAAGGAGGCGGCCCGCAAGGCCGACCCGACGCTGCTGGAGCCGATGATGGCCGTCGAGGTGCGCACGCCCGAGGACTATATGGGCGACGTGATCGGCGACCTGAACGGCCGGCGCGGCCAGATTCAGGAGATGGGCGACGCCCACGGCGTGAAGGTCATCAAGGCGCTCGTCCCATTGTCGGAGATGTTCGGCTACGTGGGCGACCTGCGCAGCAAGACCCAGGGCCGGGCCGTCTTCACCATGCAGTTCGACTCCTACGCCGAGGTTCCGGCGAACGTCGCGCAGGAGATCATCGCCAAGGCGCGCGGCGAGTAGGCGCCCGGGCGAGCCGACAACAGACCAACGAATACGAACGTCGTACGGCGTCAAGAGAGATTCAAGGAGACACCGGTGGCCAAGGCCAAGTTCGAGCGGACGAAGCCGCACGTAAACATCGGCACCATTGGGCACATCGACCACGGTAAGACCACGCTTACCGCGGCGATTACCAAGGTGCTCCACGACAAGTACCCCGACCTCAACCCCTTCACGCCGTTCGAAGAGATCGACAAGGCGCCTGAGGAGCGCGAGCGGGGCATCACGATCTCGATCGCTCACGTCGAGTACCAGACCGAGAAGCGTCACTACGCCCACGTCGACTGCCCGGGCCACGCCGACTACATCAAGAACATGATCACCGGTGCCGCCCAGATGGACGGCGCGATCCTGGTGGTGGCTGCGACCGACGGCCCGATGCCGCAGACCAAGGAGCACGTGCTCCTGGCCCGCCAGGTCGGCGTCCCGTACATCGTCGTGGCGCTCAACAAGGCCGACATGGTCGACGACGAGGAGATCCTCGAACTGGTCGAGCTGGAGGTCCGCGAGCTGCTGTCCGAGTACGAGTTCCCGGGCGACGACGTCCCGGTCGTCCGCGTCTCGGCGCTCAAGGCGCTCGAGGGCGACGCCGAGTGGGCCGCGAAGATCGCCGAGCTCATGGACGCCTGCGACGAGAACATCCCGGAGCCGCAGCGCGAGACCGACAAGCCGTTCCTGATGCCGATCGAGGACGTCTTCTCGATCACCGGCCGCGGCACCGTCGTGACCGGCCGCATCGAGCGCGGTGTCGTCCACGTCAACGAGACCGTCGACATCATCGGCATCAGGGAGAAGGCCCTCACCACCACCGTCACCGGTGTCGAGATGTTCCGCAAGCTCCTCGACGAGGGTCAGGCGGGCGACAACGTCGGCCTCCTGCTCCGCGGTGTGAAGCGCGAGGAGGTCGAGCGCGGCCAGTGCGTCATCAAGCCGGGCACGAACACCCCGCACACCGAGTTCGAGGCGCAGGTCTACATCCTGTCCAAGGACGAGGGTGGCCGGCACACGCCGTTCTTCAACAACTACCGTCCGCAGTTCTACTTCCGGACCACGGACGTCACCGGCGTCGTGCACCTGCCCGAGGGCACCGAGATGGTCATGCCGGGTGACAACACCGAGATGCGGGTGGAGCTCATCCAGCCGGTCGCGATGGAGGAAGGCCTCCGCTTCGCGATCCGCGAGGGTGGCCGCACCGTCGGTGCCGGCCGCGTGACCAAGATCCTCAAGTAGTACGACCGCTGGTTCGGCGGCCGGGCCGGAGCGATCCGGCCC